>NZ_KE148427.1:0-234 GCF_000410615.1 Novosphingobium sp. B-7
GGAAACAGGCGCGACGACAGATGGGGCAGGCGTTGCGACGGGCGCTGCCTGCGCCACGGGGGGCTGGCTTGGCGGCATGGCGCTGGATGGCGCCTGGGCATGCGCGGTTCCTGCCAGCAGCAAGCCGGGCGCCGCGACCATGGCCGCCGCCCACTTGCAGCCGGCCGACTTTGCTTTTCCCATCGTCGTCATATCCTGCCACTTGGCCGGATTTCCTGTACGCCAGATGAACTG
>NZ_KE148427.1:464-999 GCF_000410615.1 Novosphingobium sp. B-7
AGAGGCTGCTGCAAAGGGCTGGCCTTGACGCGATGCGCGATTTTCAAAGCACCATTCTGGAAATGATCGCCCGCGGCGCGCCGCTGGCCGCCACCATCGACCGGCTGTGCCGCGAGGTGGAGCGCCGCGCGCCCGGCGTGGTCTGCTCGGTGGTGACAGTCGATGCCATGCGCCGCCTGCGCCCACTGGCTGCGCCCAGCCTGCCGCCTGCCATGCGCGCGGCGTTCGACGGCATTGACATCGGCCCTGGTGTCGGCGCCTGCGGCACCGCGACGGCGCTGGGGATCGAGGTTGTCTCTGCCGATATTGCCACCGATCCCGCCTGGGCGCCCTATCGCGATCTGGTGCTGCCCCTGGGCATCAAGGCATGCTGGTCGCGGCCGATCATGGCAGGCAATGACCAGCCGGTGGGTGCCTTTGCCTTTTACTATCACGAAGCGCGCGGGCCTTCGGCGCTGGAGCGCGTGCTGGTGGACCGCTCCATCGCGCTGTGTGCCATCGCGCTCGACCGGCAACGGCGGGGGGGAGAGGGGGG
>NZ_KE148427.1:1009-13436 GCF_000410615.1 Novosphingobium sp. B-7
CGTGCCAATACCGATGGGCTGACCGGCCTGCCCAACCGCGCCGCGTTCAACACCGCGATGGCCACCGTCGATTGCAGCCAGCCCGGCAACTGGGCGCTGTTCCTGATCGACCTGGATGGCTTCAAGGCGGTGAACGATACCTATGGCCACCACGCTGGTGACCGCTTGCTGGTGCAGGTAGGGCAGCGGCTGGCACAAATGGCCGCGCCAGACACGGTGTTCCGCATCGGCGGCGACGAATTTGCCGTGCTGGTGCAGGATGACGAGCACCTGCGCACGCTCGATGCCCTGGCAGAGCGGCTGCTCGACGGCTTGAAAGTGCCCATCACCATACCAGGCCACGTGCTGCGCCCGGCCGGCACCATGGGCATCGCCATCTTCAACGCCGGCGATGTGACGCCCGAACGCGTGCAGCAGAACGCCGACTTTGCGCTCTATCACGCCAAGGACGTGGCGCGCGGTGGTTCTATCCGCTTTTGGCCGGGCATCGGCACGCGGATGACACGGCGCATTACCGCGGTGCGCGAGTTGGACGCCGCGCTGCGCGAGGGCCGCCTGGTGGCGCATTACCAGCCGGTGGTAGACCTTGCCACCGGCACGGTGAGCGGGCTGGAGGCGCTGTGCCGCATCCGCATGGGGCAGCGCCTGCTATCGGCAATGGCGTTTCACGATGCCACCAGCGATCCGCAGACCGCCAATACCCTGACGCGCGAGATGATCCGCCAGGTGGCGCGCGATGCCCGCACCTGGCTCGATCTAAATGTGCCCTTTGCGCGCGTGGGCATCAATGTCAGTTCAACCGACCTGCACAGCGCCGGCTTTTTCGACGCCACCGCCACCGCGTTCGAGGAACACGGCGTGCCGCTGGACATGATCATCCTGGAAGTGACCGAGGCGGTCTATATGGATGATGATGGCGGCGTCATTCGCCGCTCGGTCGCGGCGCTGCGCGAACGTGGGCTGAAAGTCGCGCTCGATGATTTCGGCACCGGATTTGCCTCGCTCACCCATCTGATGACCGTGCCGGTCGATTACATCAAGATCGACAAGTCGTTCGTGGATCGCATCGCCACGCACCGGCCCAGCCAGATCATCGTCGAAGGCGTGATCGACATCGCCACCAAGCTGGGCATCCAGGTGGTGGCCGAAGGCATCGAGGCGGCTGACCAGGCGCAGATCCTGCAAAGCCTCGGCTGCGTCCTGGGCCAAGGCTATCTCTATTCGCACGCGGTCGATTGCGATGCGATGACCGCGCTGCTGCGCGGCGGGCCGCTGCGGACCCTGCCAGCCCCGCGCGTGCAGCAGCAGGCCTGATCACCCGTCAATCGCGCGGGCGGGTGGCGCGCGGTGGCTCTGCCCCGGTTGTCCCGAACAGCGCCATGTCGGCCCAATGGGGCCAGGCAATCACTGCCGGCTGCTCTCCCAGCCAGACCAGGCGCGGGCGGCGCGGATCGAGCGCGGGCCAGGTGCCGATCGGCGCGCTGGCCGGAATGCCGCTGCGGGCAAAGGCCAGGAGCGCGCCTGCCATGGTGTCTTCCAGCGCCTGGTCCACCCCTTGCCAATCGCGCGTCACGCGAAACAGGTTGAGCGCGTCGCGCGTGCGCAGCCAATAGGGCACGTCACCGGTGTGATAGGCACCGACGGTGGCCGGATCATGATCGGAAAAGACCACCCCCGGGGCATAGGGCTGCCGCCGGGCAAAGAGATAGGCATAGACCGGCTGCGCGCCAAAGCGGCGCTGCGCCGCCGCCCAGTCGGCCATCTGCCGCCCGACAGTGGCATCGCGGGCGATATCGGCCGCCGTGCGGGCCGGATCAGGCCCGGCATAGGCCGCCAGGATGGCATCGGCCTCGCCACCGAACCGCGCCTTGACCGCTACGGCCAGATCCTGCGCCGTGGTCACCGGCCCCAGCGGGCGAAAGCTTTCGTCGCGGGTATAGCCGATCAGCACGGGCACATCGTTTTGCCCATGGGCGGCAAACACCGCTTCCGCGCTGCCGGTGATCACCTGTCCATCGCGCACGATCGGGCTGCGCGGGCTGGCAGCGGCAATGATGCGGTCACCGGGCAAGGTGCGCAGCTGCGCCAGCGAGGTCGCGCCCAGTTCCTTTTGCAGGGCCAGCCCTTGCGCCTCTCCCTCCGCCAGGGGCGCCGGGCCGAGCATGCCGCCAAACGGGCTGCCGCTCATCGCCACGGCACGGGCAAACAGACCGCGCGCCATCGGGCTGATCTGCAACAGCGCCACCGACATGGCCCCGGCCGATTGGCCCACGATCGTGATGTTATCGGGATCGCCGCCAAAGCGGGCGATGTTGCGCTTCACCCATTGCAGCGCGGCGATCTGGTCCATCAGGCCATAGTTGCCCGAGCCATGCCCGCTTTCGGCCGACAGCGCGGGATGCGCCAGGAAGCCGAGAGCCCCGACGCGGTAGGCGATATTGACGCGCACCACGCCCTCGCGCGCCATCGGCTCTCCCGAATAGTTGGCCATCGAGGCGGAACCGATGTTGACCCCGCCGCCATAGATCCACACCACCACTGGCGCCTTGCCTGCCGCCTTGGCCTGTGGCGCCGGCGCCCAGATGTTGAGGTAGAGGCAGTCCTCGCTCGTCGCCTCGTTGCCGAAATAGTGGTTCTGCAGCGATCCGCGCAGCGGTTGCAGGCATTCGGGGGCATAGCGATCGGTGTGCAACGTGCCGGCCCACGGGACAACCGGCTGCGGCGCGCGCCAGCGCAATTCGCGCAAGGGCGGCGCGGCAAACGGCACGCCCAGCCATGCCTGGATGCCCGAGGGCAACGTGGTGCCCTCGATCATCCCGCCATCGACGGCGATGGGCGCAGCCTGCGCTGGGGCCGCGAGGCCCAGCGCCAGCGCCGCCAACAGGCGTCGGATCACTTGCCCGTCCCGCCTGGCGCAGGAACCTTGAGCACGCGGTGGAAGAAATCGAACGTGGCATTGAGCGCCTGCATCGATGCGGCGTGGGTTTCGGCCGGGGTGCGGCCAATGAAGCTGTGATCGACATGGGGGATGTAGATCGCCGTGACCGGCACGCCCGCTGCCTTCAACGCCGCCTCGCCCAGGTGCGATTGCGCCACGGGCACGGTCTTGTCTTCCTCGCCATGGATCAGCAGGAACGGCGGGGCTTTCGCGTCGATATAGGCGACCGGGCTGACACTGCGGAGCTTGTCGGCGCTGCACGGGCCATCGCATCCCAGCAGGCGGGCACCGGCCGAATTGCCATCGGGCGTGGCATTCATGCCGGCAAAGTCATAGACGCCGTACCACGTCACCGCGCCTTGGACGCAAGCATCGGCACCGGCGGCCGGATCGAGCGCGGTGTTCTTGCAGGTCAGCGCGGTCAACGCGGTCAGATGCCCGCCGGCAGAGCCACCCCACAGCGCCACGCGCGCCGGGTCGATGGCATATTGCGCGGCGTGCCCGCGCAGGAAGCGCAGCGCGGCATTGGCGTCCTGCAGCTGGGCGGGAAACTTTGCCTCGCCCGACAGGCGGTATTCCAGGCTGGCGACGGTGAAGCCTTCGGCCGCGAGCGCAGCAAGCACCTTGGGCCAATCGGCAAAGGCACCGGAATGGCGAGTGTGCCCGGCCATCCAGCCACCGCCGTGGATATAGAGCACCAGCGGATGCGGTCCCTTGGTGGCCGGCACATAGATATCCAGCGCCTGCGGGCGATAGCCGGGCAATTGCTGATAGGTCACATCGCGCCAGGCCTTGACCCCACCGGGAAACGCCACCGGCACCTGGGGAAAGCGATCGGCCAGAACCGGCGCGGCTTCGGTGGGGAAATCGCGCGTCGGGGCAGCCAGGGCCGGCGTGGTGAGCAGGGCCAGCAGCCCCAGCGCAGCGGGAAGGCGTGCAAACATCAGGTCTCTCTCCATGTTCTTTGTTATCGTTGTGTCGTGCCGGGCGTGCCCGGCCGGTCAGTCGGGAAAATCGGGCTTGTGG
The DNA here is from genome assembly GCF_000410615.1 of Novosphingobium sp. B-7. Classification (NCBI taxonomy): domain Bacteria; kingdom Pseudomonadati; phylum Pseudomonadota; class Alphaproteobacteria; order Sphingomonadales; family Sphingomonadaceae; genus Novosphingobium; species Novosphingobium sp. B-7. The sequence continues at coordinate 4,974 of NZ_KE148427.1, forward strand.
CGGGCCTGGGCGGCCAGGCGGATCGGCGCGTTTACCGCGCCATAACCGGCATAGCCGCGCCGCTCGACCACCTCGAAAAACACCCGGCGGGCAAAGGCGCGGCTGTAGAATTGCAGATATTCGGCCTCGCCATCGCGGTCGTAGAGAATGTCGCGCGCAGCCATGGCCTCGATCAGCTCGGGCTCCAGCCCCCAGCGTGCCTCCAGATCGTCGAAATAGTTGCGCGGGATCGCCAGGCGCGGCAGGCCCTGGGCATGGGCGGCATCGGCCACGGCCACGATATCGTCGGTGGCAAAGGCGATGTGCTGCACCCCGGCGCCGAAATAGTTCTGGATGAAGCGCGAGGTGAGCGATTGCGCCGCCAGCGAGCCATTGAGCGTGAAGCGCACCGAGCGATCGGCGTTTTCCACCGCCTGGCTCTGGATCAGGCCCATGGGATCGGCAATGTCGAGCTGCGGCGTCTTGGCCACGTCGAACAGCGCGACATAGAACAGCAGCCAGCTGAGGAATTCCTCGTACTGCATGGTCTGCGCGATGTGATCGATCGCCAGGCGCGGACCGGGCACGGGATCTTCCAGCGCATGGGGAAATTCATGCGCCCACATCGCCGCGCGAGTGGCGGCATCGACGAAATAGATCAGGCTGCCGCCCACCCCGCGCACGCTGGGGATCGGCCATTCATCGGGCGCCAGCGCCTGGATGAACCGCGGCACGCGCAGGAAATCGGCCCGCGCCAGCGCGCCGGGCACATCGTCCACCGCCAGGCCCAGCGCGCAGACCGAAGCGCCGTGGACCACATCGAAACTGTGCGCCAGCCCTTCGGGTTCGCAGTTGATCACGATGTTGACGGGGTTTTCCAGCCCCTGTGGCACCACCCCTTGCGTCCAACGCGTGACGTCCTTGCTGCGATGGCGCGCGGTGGGGCGAAAGCCCAGGGGGCGCAGCATAGCCGCCAGGTTTTCGGCCTCTTCATGGCTGGCGGCAAATTCGATGAATTCCACGCCGCTGGTTTTCACGCGCGGCGGCAGGCTGGCGGCGCTGGCCGAAGGGCGGGTGATGCCGCCTTCCAGCAGGCGCAGCGCGCGATAGCCATCCAGCGCCACGCCGCTGGCCGATCCAGCGCGGAACCGGTCGTTGAAGATTTCCAGGCTCCAATAGCCCTGGTAGCCGATCTTGCGGATCGCGGCGGCCCAATCATCGAGCGGGAAATCGCCCTGGCCGGGCATGGAGCGGAAATGGCGGCTCCACCCCAGGTGGTCCATGTCGAGCATGGGGGCATCGGCCACCTGGACGATGAACAGCTTGTCGGCGCGGATATCGCCGATGCTGGACGAAGGGATCTTGCGCGAGAGCGAGTGGAACGAATCCAGCACCAGGCCCAGCGCGGGATGATCGGCATCGCGCACGATGCCCCATGCCTCGCGGTGATCGTGGACGTGCCGGCCCCAGGCCAGCGCTTCATAGCCCAGGCGCAGCCCGCGCGCGGCGGCGCGCTCGGCCGCCTCGCTCAGGTCGGCAATGGTCCGCTCGCGGTTGCCATCGGCGATCGGCGAACAGCTGGAGCAGACCAGCAGCAAGTCGGTGCCGAGTTCCTGCATCACGTCGAACTTGCGCTCCAGCCGGTCGAACGCGCGGGTGCGCTGCGGCTCGGGCAGGCCATCGAGATCGCGGAACGGCTGGAACATCGTGCAGGCCAGGCCCAGGTCACCCATCAGCGCGGCAATCTCGCGCGCGGAGAGATGCGTCGAGAGCAGGTCGTTCTCGAAAATCTCGGCGCCGTCATAACCGGCCGCTGCGATCGCCTGCAGCTTGGCCTCGAGCGTGCCCGAAATCGATACGGTGGCGATGGATGTCTTGAATGCGGGATTCGTCATGGCCGCCTGCCGTTTGTTGCCTTTGGTTTCCTGCCCCGGCCACGGGCCTATCACGGGCCGCTGCTTGACAAAAGCAAAAATGTTAGGGACTAGTTCGTTACATAAATTGATCTGGCCCAGGGAGCGGAAACGAACCTGCCGGGCCTTGCAACGAGGGACAGGTGCGGCAAGGAAGGGCATACGGCGCAACCAGGATGGTGCCCGCAGCGATGCGGGGCCAGGCCGATGCGCGCGCGATTGCCCAGGAGAGTTCCTTGCCGGAAGACGACGCCCCCGCCCCGCTTGCCGAGGCTTCTGCCGCCACCGCCGCAAAGCCGCCCCGCCGCTCCCGCGCCGAAACGCGCGAGGCCGCGATCAATCAGATCGTGGACATCGCCACGCAGGAATTCGTGGAAAAGGGCCTGGCCGGCGCGCGGATCGACGAGATCGCCGGCAAGGCCACCAAGCGCAAGATCTACTACTATTTCGACGGCAAAGAAGAGCTTTACCGCGCCGTGCTGGAGCGCGCCTATCGCCGCGTGCGCGACAGCGAGGCGCAGGTGGATATCACCACCGGCACCGCGGAGCAGGCACTGCGCCGCCTGATCGAGCACGACGTGCACTATCACGCACGCCACCCGGAACTGGTGCGCCTGGTGATGAACGAAAACATCCACCACGCCCAGCATCTCAAGCAGATTACCGAACTGCCCAGCCGCAACCACAGCGTGATCGATATCCTGCGGCAACTGATCAGCCGGGGCGAGGCTGAGGGCAGCTTTCGCGTCGGGATCGACCCGGTCGATCTGCATTTCAACATGACGGCGCTGGCGTTCTACAACGTTTCCAACCAGTTCACCTTTGCCCACAATTTCGGCGTGGACATGACCAGCGACAGCGCGCTGGCCCACCGGGCACGCCAGGTGGCAGACATCATAATCGCCTGGGTGACGCGCAAGGATTGAGCGCCTGACCGTGGCCCGCTGGGGCTGCGGCCGCGCCGGCCTGCACCGTCATCCGCGCATGCGGGAGAGAGACAGGCATGGCCACACCCATCACAGCAAGCGCCGGCGCATGCCCGGCGCAATGGACCCGCACGGGCCTGGCCATCGTGGCCCTGTGCTTTGCGATCAACATGGCCGACGGTATCGATGTGACGATCCTGTCGTTCATCGCGCCGCGCATCCAGGCCGATTGGGCGATCGGCGCCGATACCATGGGCCTGCTGTTCGGCGCGGGGCTGGTCGGCATGGCGATCGGCGGCATGGGCATTGCCCCGCTGGCAGACCGGCTGGGGCGCCGCCGCATCATCCTGGCAGCACTGGGGCTGATGTCGGCCGGGATGGTCGCCAGCGGTTTTGCCGGCTCTGTGCCCATGCTCTATGGCTTGCGCGTGGTGGTGGGCATGGGCATCGGCACGGTGCTCGCAGCGATGGCCGCGCTGGCCGCTGAATCCGCGCCAGCCGCGCAGCGCAACCTGGCGGTGGGCATCGTCCAGGCGGGCTATCCGTTCGCCGCGGTGTTTACCGCGCTGCTGACGGCGCATCTCCTGCCGCTGTGGGGGTGGCACAACCTGCTGCTGATGGCGGGCGGGTTGACGGTAGTGCTGTTTCCCGCCGCGCTGCTGATCCTGCCGCGCGCCGGTGCAGCGCGGACGGCCGATGGCCCGGCGCGCGAACCGGCAGGGCGAATCGGTGACCTGCTTTCTCCCGCCTTCCGTGCTCGCACGCTCACGCTGTGGGCGGCGGTGTTCTGCGGGCTGATGGTGCTCTATTTCATCGTCAGCTGGATCACCAAGCTGTCGATCGCGGCCGGCCTTTCCGAAACCGACGGCATCTATGCCGGGGCGCTCTACAATTTCGGGGCATTTGTCGGCACGGCGGGGATGAGCATGCTGGCCGTGCGCGTCCCGCTGGGGCGCCTGGTGCCCGGCATGCTGGTCAGCGCGGGGGTCGCCATGCTGGTATTCGGATCGCTCGCCATGCCGGTGGCGGCCACGCTCGCCCTAGCTTTCCTCATCGGGGTCACGCTGCAGGGTGGCTACAACGGCGTGTGGCCGCTCGCCGCCTCGGTCTATCCGGCGCGGATGCGCGCCACGGGCGTGGGCTGGGCGATCGGCCTGGGCCGCGCAGGCGCGGTGATCGGCCCGATGATGGGCGGTTGGCTGATGGCGGCCAAGGCGCCGCTGCCGCTACTGTTTGCCGCCTATTGCCTGCCGCTGCTGGCCTGCGCCGCCGCCGCATTTGCCGTTGACCGCATGTCTCGGCGTGTTGCGGAATAATTTGACAGGAACTAGTTCGTAACATAAATGAGTCGTCGGAAGGCGAAACGGCAAACGTTCGCCAGGGAGGATGACCATGCGTTTGGAAGGCACTCGTCTCGTGCTGTCCGCGTCTGCGCTGAGCGTGGCCGTGGCCCTTGCAACCCCGGCTCTGGCGCAGGCTGCGCCGCAAGCCAATGCCGCGCCCGATACGGCGCCGGCGGCCGAAGCGGCCCAGCCCGATGTCAAGGAAATCGTGGTGACCGGCTCGCTGATCCAGCGGCCCAACAACACCGCAGTCAGCCCGATCGTGTCGGTCAGCAACGAAGCGATCAAGGCCAGCGGCAACGTCAACCTGCAGGATGCGCTCAACCAGTTTCCGGGCTTCACCCCCGCCGGCAATTCCGGCACCGGCGGCCAGGGCACCGGCGGGCGCGCCTCGGTCAACCTGCATGGCCTGGGCCCCAACCGCAACCTCGTGCTGCTCGATGGCAAGCGCCTGCCGCTCTCGGATATCTCGGGCACGGTCGATACCAACATCATCCCGGAATCGATCATCGGCGGGGTTGACGTGATCACCGGCGGCGCATCGGCCGTCTATGGTTCGGATGCCATGTCGGGCGTGGTCAATTTCAAGACCCTGCGCAGCTTTGAGGGGATCAAGGCCGACGTCCAGAACAGCCTGAGCGAAAAGGGCGACGCCTACAAGTTCTCGGGCTCGATCGCGTTCGGCAGCAGCTTTGCCCAGGATCGCGGCCATGTCATCGCCGCGTTCAGCTATACCGACCAGGACCCGATCAACGGCAAGGCGCGCAGCTTCTTTTCCGACAAGACGCCCTCGTCCTACATCGGCACCGGCACGTTCGTGCCCAACGCCACCAACGCGCCCAATGCCGCCGTCGTGCAATCGGTGTTCGCCGGCTATGGCGTGACCAAGACGATCAACCCGCTGCTCAACCTGGGCTTCAACAACGACGGCTCGCTGTTCGTGCAGACCGGCGCGGTCAACTACAAGGGCCAGACCAACAGCGGCGGCTATGCCCTGGTCGGCGGCAACGTGCGCATGCCGGTGGGCCAGCAGGTCGATTTCATGAACGGCCTCAAGCGCAAGACCGCCTTCATCAAGGCGGACTATGACCTGACGCCCAACCTGACCCTTTATGGCCAGTTCCTGTTCGTCGATCTCAACGTCCACACTGCCAGCGGCAACACGCTGACGCAGTTTGGCCAGCTGACCACCATTCCGGTCACCAACCCGTTCATTCCGCAAGACCTGCGCACGGTGCTCGCCTCGCGGCCCAATCCCACGGCCAATTTCCTGTGGAACGGGCGCTATGTCGGCCTGCCGTACAAGAGCTGGGATGAAGACTATACCGTCCAGCAATACATGGCGGGGCTGAAGGGCAATATTGCCCCGGGCTGGACCTTCGATGTCTATGCCTCGTACGATCAGTCGGTCCACAACCAGACGATGCGCAATGCCGTGGTCAAGAGCCGGGTGCAGAGCCTGCTGAGCGCGGCCGATGGCGGCAACTCGCTTTGCCAGGGCGGCTTCAATCCGTTTGGCGATGCCAACATGCGCTCCGTCTCGGCCGCCTGTGCCGCCTATATGACCAAGGACGCATTCAGCGCCGAGCGCCTGGGGCAGACTCAGTTCCAGGGCCAGATCAACGGCAAGCTGTTCGATCTGGGCGCAGGCCCGGCGCAGATCGCGCTGGTCGCCGGCTATCGCAAGAACACCTACAACTATCGCCCCGACAGCGACCTGCAGGCGCAGAACCTGGAAGCGGTGACCGCCTCGCAGCCGGCCTCGGGCCGTATCTCGGTCAAGGAACTGGCCGGGCAGATCGACATTCCGCTGGTGGCCGACAAGCCGTTCATCCGCGAACTGGGCATCGGCGCGGCCGCGCGCGTATCGAACTATTCGGTCAGCGGCACGGTCACCAGCTACGAAGCCGATATGCGCTGGCGCCCGACCGACACGATCATGCTGCGCGGCGGCTATCAGCGCGCGGTGCGTGCGCCCAATATCGGGGAGCTGTTCTCGCCGCAGCAGGGCACGCAGCTGGTGATCGGCACCCCGCCCGGCTCGCTCGGCGATCCGTGCGACTATCGCTCCACGGCGCGCACCGGTGCCAATGGGGCGCAAGTGGCCGCGCTCTGCGTGGCGCAGGGTGTGCCGCAGGCGGCGATCGGCAGCTATTCGTTCCCCACCACCGCCACCGGGCAGCTGGTTTCGGGCAACATCGGCCTGCGCCCCGAACATGCCGATACGTTCAACGCCGGGGTGGTGTTCAACGCCCCGCGCGGCGGCGGTCTGTTCGGCGATTTCTCGTTCTCGGTCGATTACTACAACATCTCGATCAAGAACGTGATTTCCACCGTGCCTGGCCTCACCGTGCTGTCCAAGTGCTATAACCTCGATGGCAGCAATCCGGGCTATGCCGCCAGCAACCCCTATTGCGCGCTGATCCAGCGTGACAGCAACGGGCAGCTGGTCAATGTCGCCACACCCTATCTCAACCTGGGCTCGCTCAAGACCGACGGCGTGGAAGCGCAAGTCAACTGGGCAACCCCGGCGCCGTTCCTGGGCCGCACCGGCAAGATCTATACCACCACCACGGTTGGCTGGCTCCATGCCTACAAGGTGCAGCTGCTGCCCGGCGCTGCGGAAATGAACTATACCAACATCAGCAATGGCGCAGCCAACCCCAGCTCCGTCCCGCCGCGCGCCACGCCGCGGTGGAAGGCGCTGACCACGCTGGGCTATCGCTCTGACAACATGGGCATCGGCCTGCGCTGGCGCTTCCAGAGCGCGATGCAGGATGTCAGTTCGGTGCTCACGCCCAACAACACGCAGGTGGGCATTGCCGCCTACAACCTCTACGACCTGTTCGGGAATGTGAAGGTCGGCAAGATGTTCGAGCTGCGCGCCGGCATCAACAACCTGCTCAACGCCAAGCTGCCCTACGTCGCCAGTTCGCAGAACGGCACCGACGTGGCGCTCTATGATCCCATCGGCCGCTCGTTCTATATCGGCGCGCGGGTTAGCTTCTGATCCACCCTGCCCCGGCGCTGCATCCCTGGTGGTGCAGCGCCGGAGCCTTTTTGCAAAGACACAGGTTTTGATGATCCGCTCCGGGCTTCTTGGTCGCGCCATCCTGGCATCCAGCTCTCCACGCCTGCACGAGGAAGAGGCCCGCGCCCTGGGGCTGGAGCTGACATATGAACTGTTCGATTTCACCCAGCGTGGCCTGGCCGATGCCGACCTGGCCAGCGTGGTCGACAACCTCAAGCGCCAAGGCTTTGCCGGCTTCAACGTGACCTATCCGTTCAAGCAGGCGATCATGCCGCTGATGGATGAACTCGCGCCCAGTGCCCAAGCGGCCGGCGCGGTCAACACCGTGGCGATCCGCGATGGCCGGCTGATCGGCCACAACACCGATATGCCCGGCTTTCGCGACAGCCTGCTGGCCGGGCTGCCCGGCGCGGCACTCGGCCATGTCATCCAGTTGGGCGCAGGCGGTGCGGGTTCGGCCGTGGCCAACGCGCTGCTTTCGCTTGGCGTGGCGCGGCTGGAACTGGTCGATCCCGATGCCGCACGCGCCGGCGCTCTCGCCACTGACTTGGCGGCACGCTATCCCAGCGCCCGCGTGCTGGTCACGCCGCTGGCCGATCTCGATACCGCGCCGGCCGATGGCATAGTCAACGCCACGCCGATCGGCATGGCCGCCAAGCCCGGCACGCCGATCCCCGCCGAGGCCATCGCCGCGCACCACTGGCTGGCCGACATCATCTATTTCCCGCTGGAAACCGAGCTGCTTCAGGTCGCACGAAGCAAGGGCTGCCGGGCCATCAACGGCATCGGCATGGTCGTGGGCCAGGCCGCGCTGGCGCTTGGCATCATCACCGGCCACACGCCCGATGCGGAACGGATGAAGCAAAGCCTGGCCTGATCGGCCGGCTCAGCCGGCGGCGCGCGCCACGGCGTTGATTAGCTGTTCGGTGGCAAAGGGCTTGCGCAGCACTTGCGCATCCGGGCCGGCGACGGCCTCGATCGCGGCTAGATCGGCAAAGCCGCTCATGAACACCACGCGCAGGGCGGGGTGGTGGCGGGCGAGCTTGGCCGCCAGTTCCGCCCCGGTCATCCCCGGCATGGCGAAATCGATCGCGGCCACTTCGGGCAGCGCCTCTCCGGCCTGTTGCGCGCGTTCCAGCAGGGCCAGCGCCGCAGGACCATCGGCCGCCACGTCAACCACATGGCCGTGATCGGCCAGCGCCGCCGCCAGCGCACGGCGCAGATCGGGATCATCGTCCACCAGCAAGACGCGCGCCAGGCTGGTGCCGGCG
>NZ_KE148428.1:0-305 GCF_000410615.1 Novosphingobium sp. B-7
AGCACCCCGGCCGGCGTGCCATCGGGGCGGCGGTCGATCGCGCCGCCGTCGGGGGCTTTGGTGGCGGCGGTGATCCCGGCGGCCTTGAGCGCAGCGCTGTTGGCCCAGCCGGCGTGGCCATCGACCCGCTCAAGCCAGACCGGACGGTCGCCCACCACCGAATCGAGCTCGGCCGCCGTGGGATAGCGGCTGTGCCCGCTGCCATCCTTCAGGCCCCATTGCTCCTGGTTCCAGCCGCGCCCGGTGATCCAGGTGCGATCGGGATGCTGCGCGGCATAGGCGCGGATCGCATCTAGCGCCTCGGC
>NZ_KE148428.1:521-12307 GCF_000410615.1 Novosphingobium sp. B-7
CCCTTCTTGGGCAGCTTGTCGCCAGGGTGAAAGACCTGGCGGATCACGCCGGACCGATCGAACAGCAGGCCGATGACCTGTTCGGGCTGGCCATCGGCGCCGATCGTTTCGCCATGGACATTGTCCACCAGCGTATCGGTGGATGGGGCCTGCGCGGCATGCCCGGCAACCGGCAGGGCTGCGGCGGCAAGCAGGGCGGCGATGAGGGCGGGGCGGGTCGCCGGACGCAGGCTGATCATGCCGGCTTCTGGCCACGCAGCGGCAGGCGGCGAATCAGCGCGCTGGTATCCTGGCGGCCTGCGCCCAGCGCCTGCACTTCGGCATAGAACTGGTCGATCAGGGCGGTGGTGGGCACGCTGGCGCCCAGGCCGCGCGCTTCCTCGATCGCCAGGCCCAGGTCCTTGCGCATCCAGTCCACGGCAAAGCCGAAATCAAAGGAATCGGCGGCCATGGTGTCCCAGCGGTTGTCCATCTGCCACGATTGCGCGGCGCCGCCGGAAATCGCCTCGAACACCTTGGCAAGGTCAAGATGCGCGGCCTGGGCAAAGCGCATGGCTTCGGAAAGGCCGGCGATCGTGGCGGCCAGGCACATCTGGTTGACCATCTTGGTGGTCTGCCCCGCGCCAGATTTGCCCACGTGGACCACGCGCTTGGCATAGGCCGACAGGATCGGCCGGGCTGCTGCGATCGCCTTGTCGCTGCCGCCGCACATGATCGACAGGGTGCCGCTTTCCGCGCCGGATTGGCCGCCGGTAACCGGCGCATCCACACACAGGATTTCCTTGTCGCGACCTTCCACGGCAATCTGCCGGGCTATGCGCGCCGAAACCGTGGTATGATCGATCAGCACGGCGCCGGGGCGCAGCGTGGCAAAGGCGCCCTGCGGGCTGAGCACCACGTCGGCCAGGTCATCATCGTTGCCCACGCAGGTGATCACCGCATCGGCGCCTTCGGCCGCTTCGGCCGGGCTGGCGGCAATGCGCGTGGCCAGGCCCGGATTGGCGGCCATCCAGGCCTCGCGCCGGGCATCGCTGCGGTTGAAGATGGTCAGGCGGTGGCCGGCCTGGCTCAGATGGCGGGCGATCGGCCCGCCCATGGTGCCAAGGCCGATGCATGCGATGGTGAGTGGTTCGGTCATGCCCGCTGTTTAGCCGCTTTGTGCACCCGCGCCAGCCCTCCCTTGGGGCTGATCGCTGGATGCGGAAACGGTTTCTTTGCTGCCCCCTTTGCATTAGGGGGTGGCTCACTATGGAAAACCTTGTCCACAAGCTCGCCCAACAGCCGGCACATGCCCTGCTGTCCCTTGCCGACGTTCACGCGGCGGCCGGGCGAATTATGGGCAAGGTGGTGCGCACCCCCACGCTGCATAGCCAGACGCTGAGCCGGATCACCGGCGCAGAAATCTATCTTAAGTTCGAAAACCTGCAATTCACCGCCGCCTACAAGGAACGCGGCGCGCTCAATGCCCTTCTCCTGCTGACCGAAGAACAGCGTTCGCGCGGGGTGATCGCGGCCTCTGCCGGCAACCATGCCCAGGGCCTGTCGTATCACGGCACGCGGCTCGGCGTGCCGGTCACGATCGTGATGCCGCGCACCACGCCGGCGGTGAAGATCATGCAGACCGAAAGCGTGGGCGGCAACGTCGTGCTCGAAGGGGAAACGTTCGACGAAGCCTACGCCCATGCTCGCCTGCTTGAGGCGGAGCGCGGGCTCACGTTCGTGCATCCGTTCGATGATCCGGCCGTCGCGGCCGGGCAGGGCACCGTGGCGCTGGAAATGCTCACCGACGTTCCGGAGATCGACATGCTGGCCGTGCCGATCGGCGGGGGCGGGCTGCTTACCGGCATGGGCACCGCTGCGCGCGCGATGAAGCCGGGGATCGGCCTGGTCGGCGTGCAGGCAAAGCTGTTCCCCTCGATGTATGACAAGCTGAAGCACCAGAGCCTGCCGTGCGGCGGAGACACGCTGGCCGAAGGCATCGCGGTCAAGGAACCGGGGGCGTTCACCTCGGCCGTGCTGGCGACGCTGGTGGACGATATCGTCCTGGTCGATGAAGCCGCGCTCGAATCGGCGGTGGCGCTGCTGCTGCAGATCGAAAAGACCGTGGTCGAAGGGGCGGGCGCTGCTGGCCTGGCCGCCGTGATCGCCAACCGCGCCATGTTCGAAGGGCGCAAGGTGGGCATCGTGCTGACCGGCGGCAATATCGATACGCGTCTGCTGGCCAACGTGCTGCTGCGCGATCTCGCCCGCTCGGGCCGGCTCGGGCGCCTGCGCATCGTGCTGCAGGATCGTCCTGGCGCGCTCTACAGCGTGGTGGAAGAGTTCAACCGCCACCAGGTCAACATCCTGGAGGTGTGGCACCAGCGCATCTTCACCTCGCTGCCGGCCAAGGGCCTCACCGCCGAGATCGAGTGCGAAGCGCGCAACCGCGAGCAGATCGATCTCCTAGTGCGCGCGCTGCGCAACCGTGGCTATGACGTGACCCAGGTGGAACTGGCGTGACGCGCTGATCCGTTAACCCGTGCCGGGCAGGGTGTCCTGCCATGGCACGGGATCGCGCGGCGGCATGGAAATACACTCCGAAATGACCGGGCAGGCTTGTCGGCGGAACGGATTTCGTGGTTAACATGCTTTAACCCAGGGCCATGCCGGGGCACGGTGATGGGCACGACGCGCGCCGGATGGGCCGGCCAGCGACAAGGAACTGCTCTGGCTGTGACTGCGCCTGTCCGTTTTCCCCGCTTTTTCGTCACCAGCCCGGCGCCTTGCCCCTATCTGCCCGATCGGCAGGAGCGGAAGGTGTTTACCGAGCTGAAGGGGCCGGGCGCGGAAGAACTCAACGACGCCTTGAGCCGGATCGGTTTTCGCCGCAGCCAGACCGTGGCCTATCGTCCTTCATGCATTGAATGCACCGCGTGCGTTTCGGTGCGGGTGGTGGCGGGCGCGTTCCGCCCTTCGGCCACGCAACGCCGCGATCTGCGCCGCAACGGCGATCTGGTTGTCACCGCATGCAAACCGTGGTCCACTGCGGAACAATTCGACCTCTTGCGGCGTTACCTCGCTGCCCGTCATCCGGGTGGCGGCATGGCGACCATGGACGAAATCGATTTCGCGGACATGGTGGAACATACGTCGGTGAAAAGTTATGTGATTGAATACAGGGAGCCCACTGCCGATGGCAGCCCGGGCAAACTGGTGGGGGCCTGCCTGACCGATCAGCAGGGTGATGGGCTCTCGATGGTCTACAGTTTTTACGATCCACATCACGAAACGCGCGGCGGGCTTGGAAACTTCATCATTCTCGATCACATCCTCCACGCACAGAGGATCGGCCTGCCCTACGTCTACCTCGGCTATTGGGTCGAGGGATCGGCCCGGATGCAGTACAAGGTTCGCTATCGCCCGATGGAGCGATTGGGCCGGGATGGCTGGCACGCGTTCGAGCCCGGTGCCCAGGCAGATGCGATCGATCGCCTTGGCCGCAGCGATGGCGGCAATGCCATGCCGGCCAAGCCTGAACTGGCGTCCCAGCCGGTGGGCCATGGCGCGGCAAGGGTGGCCGGCACTGGCCTGGCCGAAGGTTTCCCTCCGCTCTGACATCTTCTGCCTGTCAGGCCTGGCGCGGGCTCTGGCCACGCTTGGGCTGGGCCTGGGTGCAACGCTCGGTCCGCTGCCGGCGCTGGGCCAGTCGCGCAATGCCGATCCCGCGCTTGAGGCGCTGATCCCGGATTCGGCGATCGACAACCCGCAGGCATGGGCGCGCGATACCGATGCGGCGCACACCACCGTGCCGGATGTTTCCACGCTGATCAGCCCCGATCCGCTGCCCGCCCTGCCGCCCATGCCGGGCATCACCCTGGAATGGCCGGACAAGGCCGATCTCCCCGCGATTGAGCCGCTGAGCCCCGATCCCGACATCGCCGATGCCCAGGAACAGGCCAAGGCCGCCGGCGTGGCGCTGGAAACCGATGATTCGGCGCAAGGGCTGCGCATCGCCAACGCAACGCTGGTGCATGTGGCCAACCAGGTGGAGCTGGCGTTCCCGCCTGATGTCACGCTGCCCGATCGCGATGCCATCGTTGCCCGCTTCAAGGGGCTGTCCGCGCTCGCCACGCTCAAGGACGATGAAGACAACCTGGCGCAGTTGACCCGGCGCGCCAAGAGCGACGCTGATCTGCTGCAACAGATACTGCGCGTCTATGGCTATTACGATCCCGACGTGATCCAGACGATCGAGCGCCCGACGACCACGCCCGTAGCGGCTGGAACGGCCGGCGCTGCTACCGGCGCGGGCGCCACCCCCGCCAAGGCGGAAACCGCTGAAGAGGCGCGGGCGCGGCGCCAGGCGAGCCTGGCCAAGGCCGTGGTACGGTTCGATATCCAGCCCGGCCCGCAATACCGTTTTGCCCATATCGCGCTGGGCGATATCCAGGCCGCCAGCGATGCCCAGAATCTGCGCGCCGCGTTCCACCTCAATGTTGGCGATCCGATCAATTCCGACAAGATCCTGACGGAAAAGGACAGCCTCAACAAGGAAATGGGCGAGCGCGGCTATGCCTTTGCCACGGTCGGCGAACCCGATCTGGTAATCGACCACGAACCGCGCACCGGCGATCTCAACCTGCCGGTTACCACTGGCGGCAAGTATCGCTTTGGCCACGTCAACAGCAACCTTCCGACCTATCTCAGCTCTCGCCACCTGGAACGCATCGCCCGCTTCCGCCCCGGCGACATGTACCAGCGCAGCGACATGGACGACCTGCGCGAGGGCATCCTTGCCACCAGCCTGGTGTCCACCGCCACGGTCAAGGCCCGCGAAGTGACCCCGCCCACCAATGGCCAGCCGGGCGTGGTCGACGTGGATGTTGACCTGACCAAGGCGCCGCAGCGCACGCTGGCGGGCCTGATCGGCTATTCCAGCGGCGAAGGCGCGCGGCTGGAAGGCAGCTGGGAACACCGCAACTTCTTCCCGCCCGAAGGGATGATCCGTTTCCGCGGCGTGCTCGGCACCCAGGAGCAGCTCGCCGGCTTCACGTTCCGCCGCAACAATTTCCACGAGCGTGACCAGGTCCTCACGGCCGATCTCTATGCCCAGACGATCCAGGTTCGGGCCTATGACGCCAACACGCTGTCGGCCACGGCCAGCCTGGAAAAGCAATCCACGCTGATCTTCCAGAAGCCGTGGACCTATTCGTTCGGCATCCAGCTGATCGGCACGCAGGAAACCACCAGCACCACGCCGCGCACCACCTATTTCATCGCCGCGTTGCCGTTGCGCGGCGCCTATGATGCCAGCGACAATCTGCTCGATCCCACCAAGGGCTGGCGCCTGTCGCTGCGCGTTTCGCCGGAACTTTCCACGACCGACGGCACGAAGTCGAGCTATGTCAAAACCCAGATCGATGCGAGCGTGTACCAGCATATCAGCAGCCGGGTAATCCTGGCGGCACGCACCCGGCTCGGCGCCATCGTCGGCACGCAGGTTGACAACATCGCGCCGTCGCGGCGGTTCTACGCCGGTGGCGGCGCGTCGGTGCGTGGGTATTCCTATCAGCGGGTGGGGCCGCTCGATGCCACCGGAGAGCCGACCGGCGGCCGCTCGCTGACTGAATTCTCGCTGGAAGCGCGGGTCAAGACCGGGCTGTTCGGTGGGGCCGTGGGCCTGGTGCCGTTCGTTGACGCGGGCACGGTGGGCACCAATGCCACGCCCACGCTGTCGGGCATGCGCCTGGGCGCCGGGCTTGGCCTGCGCTATCAGACCAACTTCGGCCCGATCCGCATCGACGTGGGCACGCCCATCAATCCGCGCCCGGGCGACAGCCGCCTGGGGGTCTATATCGCGCTGGGGCAAGCCTTCTGATGGTGCAGGAAACGGAAGATACCGGCCCGGCCGGCGCCCCCGCGCCTGCCCCTGTTCCGGCCCGCGCCACGCCGCGCCAGCCCGGCTTTGCCGCCCGCTGGGCCCGGCGCCTGGCCACAGGCCTGCTGCTGCTGGCAGCGGGCCTTGGCGTGCTGTTCCTGATCCTCGATTCAGCGATCGGGCATCGCTTCGTCATCGATCGCATTGCCCAGGTCACGCCGGGCTCGGGCCTGCGCGTCAAGATCGGGCGGATCGATGGCTCGCTGTTCGGCGCCTCCACCCTGCGCGATGTGGTGATCAGCGATCCCCACGGCCGCTTCATGACCGTGCCCGAGGTCGAGCTGGACTGGCGCCCGCTGTCGTGGCTGCACAGCGGTCTCGATATTCGCACGCTGGTGTTCCATCACGGCACCTTGTGGCGCACGCCCAAGATGAACCCGGGCGATCCCAACGCGCCTATCCTGCCCGATTTCAATATCCGCATCGATCGCTTTGCGCTGGATGACCTGACGATCGCCAAGGGCATCGTCGGCGATCGCCGCCATATCGACGTGCAGGCGCGCGCCGATATCCGCAACGGTCGCGCGCTGGTCGATGTGACCGGCAAGCTGGGCGGGCGCGATCGCCTGGTGCTGCATCTAGATAGCCAGCCCGATCGTGATCGCTTCGAACTGGGTGGCATCTATGATGCGCCGCGCGATGGCCTGCTGGCCGGGCTGTCCGGCCTTCGCCGTGATGTGCATCTGCGCGTCGCCGGGCGCGGCAGCTTTGCCGATTGGCACGGGTTTGGTTGGGCGCAGCAGAATGGCAAGACCATGGCGGCCTTCCTGCTCGACAATCGCAGTGGCACCTATCGCTTGGCTGGCCAGCTGTTTCCGGCCGACCTGATCAAGGGCACTGCGGCGGCCGCAGCCGGCGGCAAGGTGTCGCTGCTCTATCAGGGCACCTTTGCGCAAAGCCATGCGCAGGGCACGGCTTTTGCCATTACCCCCACGCTGCGTGCGATGGCCCAGGGCGGCCTTGATCTGGCCAACAATCGCGCCGAAGCGATCGCGGTCAAGGCGCAAGTCCTGCGCCCGGAAAAGCTGCTGGCCAATCCGCAAGCCGATGGCGTGGCGCTGACCGGCACGCTCGATGGCGCATTCACCGATCTGTCGTTCCAGCACGTACTGACGATCCGCAATCTGCGCTCGGGCCAGATCACTGCCCAGGGCCTGCGCACCGCTGGGACCGCGCGCTGGGATGGCAAGGCACTGGTCCTGCCGCTCGATGTAACGGCACAGGTTCTGCGCAGCGGCCAGGCCATGGTCGATCAGCATCTGTCGGGCGCGCGCCTGCAGGGCAGCCTGGCCTTGCGCGGCAATGCGCTCTCGGCCGATCCGCTGGCGCTGCATCTCAAGGGGCTCGATGCGCGGTTGACGCTGCGCGGCGATATCGCCCGCGGCGGCTATGCCCTGGCCGGGCCGATTGTGGCGCGCGGCTTTGCCGTGCCCGATGTCGGCATGCTCGATGGCACGGCCAAGGTCTTGATCAAGGTGGGTGACAACCTGCCATGGTCGATCCAGGCCAATGCCGCCGGGCGCCTCTCGCGCCTCAGCAACGCCACCCTGGCCAATCTCGCCGGTGGTGACGTGCGCTTTACCGGCAGCGCGCGCATGGGCGGCAATATTCCGCTCACGCTGCGCAAGGTGGCGGTCAACGCGCCCAAGCTGACGCTGACCATGGATGGCCAGGTCGGCCAGGACGGCACTGCCAGCGTGGTCGGCCAGGGCCGTTCCACCGATTACGGCCCGTTTACCGTCGATGCGCGCATGGCCAAGGATGGCCCGCATGCGGAACTGGTCTTTGCCAGCCCGCTGCCGGCCGCTGGCCTCAAAGACGTGCGCGTGGGCATCAGCCCGATCGCCGATGGCCTGGGGATTACTGCGCAAGGCCAGTCGCGCCTGGGGCCGTTCAACGGTTCGATGGGGCTGTTCTCCCCCAAGGGCGGGCCGACCCGGTTGCAGATCCAGTTTCTGCGCGTGTGGCAAACCGACGTGAGCGGCGGCGTCACGCTGGGCGGCGACGGCGTGACCGGCGATCTCGCGCTCAAGGGCGGGGGGCTCGACGGCACGATCCATCTCGCGCCGCAGGATGGCGGGCAGATGGTCAAGGCGCTGATCCTGGCACGCAATGCCAAGTTTGGTGGCGATATGCCGCTGGCCATCGGCAATGCCAAGATCGACGTGGACGGCCTGTTCGCCAAGGGCAACAGCACGCTGACCGCCAACGTCACGGCGCAGGGGCTTGCGGCGGGCAAGGTGTTCATCGGCCGGATGGCGGCCAGTGCCGCGCTGGTCAACGGCTCGGGCAGCGTCACCGCGTCCATCGCCGGGCGCCGCGGCACGCAATTTGCGCTGCAGGGCACTGCCGCGTTCGAGCCGGACAAGATCGTCGCCTATGTTGCGGGCAACTATGCCGGCCGCACGGTGGACATGCCGCGCCGCATGGTGATGGAGCGCGAGGGCGAGGGCTGGAAGCTCAATCCCACCCAAGTCACTTTTGGTCGCGGCATCGTCATCGCCGAAGGCCATGTGCTGGGCGGACCCACCAAGATCGACCTCAAGGTCGCGCGGATGCCGCTGTCGGTGCTGGATATCGCTGTGGCCGACCTTGGCCTGGGCGGCCTGGCATCGGGCCTGATCGATTACAGCGACGATGGCACCGGCGCGCCGCAAGGCCATGTTGCGATCCAGGTGCGCAACTTCTCGCGCTCTGGCCTGGTGCTGACCTCACAACCGGTGGATCTCTATCTGATTGGCCAACTCGATGCCGCGTCGTTGCAGACGCGCGCGGTGGTCAAGGATCAGGGCGCGGTGCGCGGACGCTTGCAGGCGGCGATCGCCGATCTGCCGCGTGGCGGCACCCTGGCCGAACGCCTGCGCGGCGGGAAGCTCAACGCCCAGGTGCGCTACAGCGGGCCGGCCGAATCGCTCTGGCGATTGGCGGGGGTGGAAGCGTTCGACTTTACCGGCCCCCTGGGCGCAGTGGCCAATATTACCGGCACGATCGATGCCCCGCTGTTGTCCGGCGCCTTGGCGGCCAAGGGCCTACGTGTCCGCTCTTCGCTGATCGGGGCTGATATCCAGAATGTGGAAGCCGCCGGCAGCTTCGATGCCTCGCACCTGGCGTTGCAGCACTTTGCCGGCACCACCAGCAATGGCGGCAAGGTGGAAGGCAGTGGCACGATCGACCTCTCGGCCATCGCCACCAAGGGCGTGGGCATCGACCTGCGCCTGGCGGCCAGCAACGCCCAGTTGATCCGGCGCGACGATATGTCGGCCACGGTGACCGGGCCGTTGCGGGTGATCAGCACCGGCAATGGCGGCACCATCGCCGGCCGCGTGCGGATTGACCAGGCCAGCTGGGCGCTGGGCAAGGCCAGCGCGGCGGCCGATCTGCCGACGATCAAGACGCGTGAAATCAATGCCCCGGCCGATGCCGCCCCGGCCAAGGTGCCTTCGGCGCCATGGCAGTTCATGATCGATGCCGTCGCCGCCAATCGCGTGGCCGTGCGCGGCATGGGCCTCGACAGCGAATGGGGCGCCGACATTCACCTGCGCGGCACCACTGCCGCGCCCGAGATCACCGGCACCGCCGAAGTGATCCGGGGGGCCTATGAATTTGCTGGCAAGCGCTTTGACCTGACGCGCGGCAAGATCCGCTTTACCGGCTCCACGCCGATCGATCCGCAGCTCGATATCGTCGCCACGGGCGATGCCAACGGGGTGACGGCCACGATCAGCATCACCGGCACGGCGGCGCATACCTCCATCGCGTTCAGCTCAACCCCGGCGCTGCCCGAGGAAGAATTGCTCAGCCGCTTGCTGTTCGGCACGTCGATCACCCAGATTTCCGCGCCAGAAGCGGTGCAGCTGGCCTCGGCGCTGGCCAGCCTGCGCGGCGGCGGGGGCGGCGATCCGATCAACAAGGTGCGCAGCGCCATCGGGCTCGATCGCCTGCGCATCGTGGGGGCTGATGCCACCACCGGGCGCGGCACGTCGATCGCGGTGGGCAAGTACCTGGGCCGCCGGTTCTATCTGGAACTGGTGACCGACGGACGCGGCTACAACGCCACCTCGATCGAATTCCGCATCACCCGCTGGCTTGCCCTGCTCGCCACGATCTCCACGATCGGGGACGAACAGATCAGCGTCAAAGCGAGCAAGGACTATTGAGGCGAAGGTCCGGCGCCCGCGCATGTGGGCGCCGGACCACCGGCTTCACGGTAAAGGAGATGGTGCCGAGTGCTCAGCGCGTGATGGCGGCGGGGCGCAGGCGGCGGGTGGCAATGCCCTGGACCCAGGCCAGCAAGGCTAAGCGCTTGCGCACCAGCACATAGGCCGCCCCAGCTACGGCGGCGCCCACCACCATGTCGACCAGGTAATGCGATCCCTCGATCGGGGTGGCGGCCAGCAGCACGAGGTTGAGCGGCACGATCAGCGGGCGCAGGTGCGCGATCCGCCAGGAAAAGGTGATGAACAGCAGGCCGCACACAGTGTGGAAGCTGGGCGCGGATACCAGGCCAGTGACCGAAGACAGCTCGATTCCGGCCAGGCGATGGGCGCGCAGGGCGGCGATCACCGTGCCCTGGTCCAGCCCGTTGCTGGGGGCATAGGGCACCGCGCCGTGCCACAGGTGCGATAGCGCGCCACGTGCCGGGAACAGCGGAAACAGCACCAGCGTGATGACCGCAGCCAGCCAGAAGGTGAGCAGGAACTCGCGCGCCTTGTCGCGTTCCCCCTTCCAGCTGTGCCAGATCAGAATGGCCCAGGGGTACAGGAACACGGCGTTATAGGCCGCCGATCCGGTATATTGCAGCACCGGATGGCGCACCACCAGGGCGTAGAGGCCGAGCCAGTCGAAATGCAGTGCCTCGTCCCAGCGTTGCAGGGCATCGTCACAGAACCCGCGTGAAATCGCTGCCACCTGATAGCTGGCCACCGCGCCAAGCACGCCGATCGCGATCAGGATCAGGCCATATTCGCTGAGGTTGCGCAGCCGGGCCTGCAACGGCGTGGTGGCGCGGGCACAGTGGCGCCAGGTGGCCAAGAACAGGGCGACAATCAGGGCCAGCACCGCGAAGGACGGGCTCGCCACCACGACTGGAAGGCGATTGCCCACCATCATGGCCATGACGACCAGCGCCGAACCGCCGACCAGTGCCCACAGGCAGCGATCGACCGGCGGCGCGGCGCGTACGGGCGCCAACGATGTTTCAGGCGTCATCGGCTGGAAAGGGTGGGCCGTGCCGCTGGGTGGTGGAACGGGCATCGGGCGCGGCCGCGAAGGACCAGGGTGTGGCGGCGGCGCAAGAGACCGGGGCTGGACAGCATCATCACAAGGTTCTCGTTCGATCTGCGGGCGCATCAGGCCTGGTCCCTTGTGGTCTGTCGCGCCGCAGATGAGAGAAACGCGATGGGCGCTGTCGCCAAGCTGAACCGGGCGGGTGTTTGCCCCAGAATGTCGCCGTCGGCCTGGATCGGCACGGCGTCCTGCCCTGTCACCGTGACGGTCTGCGCCGAAAATCGCTGCCAGGCCGGATCGGCAAAGCGGGGGTTGACCATGGCCGCCAGCGCCAGCCGCGCAATGTCGCGCCGGCGCGCGCGCGGCAGCAGCAGCACGCGAAATTCGCGGCAACGCAAGTCTGCCTGGGGATCGAGAGTCCACGGCCCGGCATAGAAGCGGCCCTTGAGTACGAAAACCGCTTCGGCGCGGTGGGCTGCGCCGTCGATCGTCACGGCCAGAGCCGGGCGAGGCCAGCGCCAGAGCTGGGCAATCAGCGCCAGGCCATAGGCGGCGCGGCCCCACCGCCGCTTGGCCTCAGGCGTCACCCGCGCCACCACGGCGCTGTCTGGCCCGACCGAGGCGCAGCACAGGAAGGCCG
>NZ_KE148429.1:0-235 GCF_000410615.1 Novosphingobium sp. B-7
GGCCCGGCCAGGCCAGCAGGCCGATTACGCTCCACGCCCAGCCGCCGGCAAGCCAGGTTGCCAGGGCCTGGAGCGCGCCAGCGAGGCCACTCGCCACGGCCAGCAATATCAGCACTGTAACTACGCCCATGGCGCGGCGGCGCCCCGCGCTCCACTGCGGGCGATTGCCAAGGCGCGTGCACCAGCCGATCACGCGGGCAAAGCCGCCCACCGGATGGCCCAGGCGCGCATAGAG
>NZ_KE148429.1:457-1157 GCF_000410615.1 Novosphingobium sp. B-7
CCGCGCACAAGGCGGAACAGCGGGCAGGCCCCACCAACGGTATAGCCCTTTGAACAGAGCGCGGCATCCAGGCTGGCCGCGCGTTCCTGCAAGGCGTCGCGCGTATCCGCGATCCACGTGCCATCGCGATAGGCTGCCTCCCCCACGGCCAGCGCCGCAGCGCACAGCGGCCAGGCCCCCAGCCGCGCCCGCAACGCCGCCAACAGCGCGCGCGGCCCCAGCACAAAGCCCAGGCGCAGGCCCGCCAGGCCAAAGAACTTGCCGAACGAGCGGAAGATCACCAGCCGCCGCGCGTCGGCAATATCGCCGGCCAGGCTGGCTTGCGGGTGCGCGTCGGCAAAGGCTTCATCCAGCAAGAGCCAGCCATGATCCCCGCGCCGGTGCAGCAATTCGCGCAGCATCGGCGGCGTCAACAGGCGGCCATCGGGGTTGTTGGGATTGGCCAGGACCAGGCTGGCGCCATCGGCGCTTTCCGGGTCGGCCACCGCCACGCTGGCGCGCAACATCTCGACATGGGTGCGATAGCCCGGCACGGCATGGCAGCCCGTGCCACCGATCAGATCGCCAATCAGCCGCAGCCCGATCTCGGTGCCAGGCACCGCGCAGACTTGAGCGGCCGCGCAGCCAAAGTGCGCTGCCGCGGCCTGCTCCAGGCCGCGCAGCGCGCTTTCATCGGGCAGGGCCTGCCAATCCACCGCCG
>NZ_KE148429.1:1167-1404 GCF_000410615.1 Novosphingobium sp. B-7
CGCCGCCGCTACAGTCCCGGCATGGGGCCAAGGGCATGGGTTGATCCCGGTGGAAAGGTCCAGCCAAGACCCAGCGCCAAACTGCGCGCGCGCCGCCGCCAGCCCGCCGCCATGCCAGGTAAAGCGGTTCAGCCCCACAGCCGGCCCCCGATGCACAGTGCCAGTAATAGAACGGTTTCGTTCCATTCGATGCCGGCGCCATGGCCATCGCCGGAAATACCGCCGATCCGCACCTTG
>NZ_KE148429.1:1414-2412 GCF_000410615.1 Novosphingobium sp. B-7
CGCCGATCCGCACCTTGATCCACCAGCCCCACAGCGCCATGCCCGGCACCGCGATCAGCAAGGCCGGATACCACCAGGCGGCCAGCGCCAGCGCGCCGGCCCACAGCACCAGATCGCGGCGGCGCACCACACCGGCAAAACGCGCCCCCAGCCCGGCGTGCAAGGGCGGCAGCCAGCGCGCCCAGGCAAGCGGGCCAAGGCGTGCGGCGAAAGGCACCCAGACGATGCCCGCCATCATGCCCTGCGCCACCAGCGCATGGAGCAGCACCAGCTTGGCCATGAGTTGCATCACCACCGCCACCACGCCAAAGCTGCCGACGTGCGGATCGGCCAGCACCGCCAGCAACCGCGCGCGATCGCGATGGGCAGCGCCGCTGGCATCGGCCAGATCGGCCAGGCCATCGAGATGCAGCGCGCCCGTCACGGCCACCCATGCCATCAGGCCGGCCATCGCCCCAATCCACGGATCGAGCCACCCACCAGCCCAGGCCGCCCCGGCCACGCAGCCACCCACGATCACGCCCACGGCGGGAAACCACCGTATCGAGGCGGCAAAATCGCCAGCGTCGGCAGCCACGCGCGGCGTGGGCAGGCGGGTGAGGAACTGCGTTGCCAGTAAAAAGCCTTTCATGTGGCCAGCCCCACGATCTGCGCTGAGGGTCGCGCCCCGGGCCAGACCCGCAGGCTGAGCAGCGCGGCATAGGGCAGGTCAAACGCCCAGGCCTGTTCCGACACAAACCCGCACAGCACGGTGAGCGCGGCACGCATCGCGCCACCGTGCGTCACCACCAGGGTGTCGCTGCCGGGCAGATCGGCCAGTGCCGCCGCTACCCGCGCGCGCAGCGCGGACCAGCGCTCTCCACCCGGCGGGGCGTGAGCATCGGGATCGACCCAGAACGCGGTCAGCGCCGCGCAGCTTACCTGCGCGGGGGCGAGACCATCCCAAGCGCCGAAATCCAGCTCGCGCCAGCGCCGGTCCAGCTGCACCGGCAGGGCGC
>NZ_KE148430.1:0-235 GCF_000410615.1 Novosphingobium sp. B-7
CGCGACATGGGCGAGCAGGCGCCAGCGCTGCAGGGCCGCGGGCGAGCGCCAGGCCGCATCGGGCAGGGCTGCGCGGTGGAGCAGCCCGATCAGCACGCCTTGTGCCTGGGCCGAATTGGTCAGGAACGTGCGCCGCAGCGCGGCCCGCTCGCCGGTGGACAGCAGTGGCATCTGCCCGCCGATGGAGGCCACCGGGTCTTTCTCGGCGGGCGGCGGCGCTTCATCAGGTTGCATC
>NZ_KE148430.1:245-2543 GCF_000410615.1 Novosphingobium sp. B-7
CAGGTTGCATCGCGGGCTTCCTTTACATAGGCGGCCAGGGTGGCTTCCAGCATGTTGCGCGCCACGGCCAGTGCGCGCACGCGGCGGGTATCGGTGCGCGGGGCCTGCGCGGCGGCCAAGGCAAACACATCGCGGGCGATCGCGCGCAGCGTTTCGCGCCAGGCCAGGCGATGGTTTTCCGGCTTGCCGTCGAATTCGGCCCAGAACGGCGCGTCGAAAAACACCCGGTCCACGGCCAGGTCGAAATGGCCGATCCACGGATCGAGCTTGGCTTCGGCTGCCTTGTCATCAAGCCGCACCTGGGCCGGCCCGCCCTGCACCAGGGCAAAGCAGGCCAGGCGGAGGCGTTGCCGTACGGCACCGGCCTCCTGTGCGCGGCCTTGCGCCACTTGCCCCATGCGATCGAGGTATTCGGTCTCGAACACATCGTTTTCGCGCGTGCCCGACAGCGGCACTTCGCGGCGGTGCAGCCCCTCGGTCTTGCCCTGCCCGCGCACCAGCGCCTGGGCCACCAGCACCATCCCCTGCGGCCGATCGTCGGCGGCATGGCGGGCCAGCAACGGGCGCTGCACCTTGGCCGGGTCGAGCAGCTCGACAAATTTGCGATAGCCGAACGTGGCCGGCGAGGCGGTCAGGCTGGCATTGTCGCGCAGGCGGATCGGCGCCCAGGGGTCTTCGCTCTTGCCCGTTTCCACCCCGGCGACGCGCGCCGATTTCGATCCGGCGGCCAGGGCCGTGATCGCGCCGTTGGCATCGCGCTGCAACCGCACGCGGCGGCACACATCCACATAGAGCGTGTCGAGCCGGGTGAACGCCAGCGATGCGGCACCGTCCCACGGGATGGTCCACAACAGCCCCGGCCCGTGCCGCCAGTGCGCGCCGGTTTGCGGATCGCCGCTGGCCTGCACCAGGCAGTGCACATCGCGGGCAAAGGCGTGGGAAAGATTGCCCGACGGGCGCAGGCCCAGGCCCATCCTGCTGGCAAAGCCGCCGTTCATCCGGCTGATGCCGTAATTCCCCGCGCCCAGGAACCCTTCCATGGTTTGCAAGGTGACCAGCGCAAACAGCCAGTCATCCTGCGCCCCGCCCAGCATCCGCGCCGCTTTCACATCGTGGTTGCGCGAGGTTACCAGCATGTCGAGCTGATCCGGCGTGGCCAGCGCCTTTTTGTAGTCGGCGCGATGGGCAGGCGAAACCAGCGGTGGTTGCAACAGGGCGGGCTTTTGCCAGTCCTCCTCCACCAAGGCCCAGGCCGCGCCATCGGGCCATTCCGGCGTCAAGCCGAGCAGCAGCGCGCGCCAATCCGCTGCCGCCGTGGGCAAGTCTGCCCCGCCAGCGGCAATCAGCGCCATCGCCGCCACCTGCACCGCAAAGCAATGCCACGCCTGCTGCTGGTGCGGCCGCAGCGCGGGGAAAGACATGATCTCCCCCCGCGCCATCGCCGCCAAGACGCCGAACAGATCGTCGGCCTGAAGCGCGCCGTCTTCTCCCTGCCAGCGAATCATGATGCCCCCACCATACTACAGCCAGAATGGCTCTTGCGTTCTGGCTTGAATGGCCCCGTACAGGTTCAAGAAAACAATATTTTACGAATAGTGTCGAGTGATGCACGGTATTTGTTCGCTCAGTTTCGCACCATTATGGCGCGATGTCGCGTGTGGCCTGCAACCCCCACCGATCATAGACAAACCGCCGCGCTCCCAGGGTAAACGCCAGCGCGGGTGTGTCTGCCACGATCACCGCCTCTTCCTCGGCCGCGACGCCCGGCGCCATCCATGCCGGCACGGTCAAGTGCCCCACGGCCTGGCCAAACGGGCCGGGCGGCGCCGGGTCGAGCCGCACCAGGCGGTCTTTGGTGCCAAGCCGCGTGGCCAGCGCTTTGTTGCCTTCGGGGAACAGCAAGTGCGTAAACGGCTGCGCCACATCGAAAGTCCAGTTCCGCGCGGTGCCGCGCTCGGCATAGGCGGTGCCCAGCAGGGTCGCTTCGTGGTTGGCCCAGGCGGTGCCCAGTTCGGCCACCAGCGCCTGCGTCTGTTGCGGGTGCAGCGCCTGCTCCACCAGGCGGCGGTTGTCGGCGGGAATGGTAATCTCGGCTTGCCGCTCGATCAGGCGCCAGGTGGCCTCCAGCACCAACAGGTCGGGATAGACCCCCTGCGCGTCCTTGATCGGGCCCAGCCCATGTCGCTCGCGCAGGCGGCGCGCCATGAACCGCGCCAGATCGCGCTCTGCCGGCACCAGGATGCGCGCCTGCGCCCGCGCAAACGCGCCGCGGTCGGGGCGGTCGTGCCGGTGCAGGCG
>NZ_KE148431.1:0-236 GCF_000410615.1 Novosphingobium sp. B-7
AGCGGGCTGCCGCTGCCGGCAGCCTCGAGCCGGCTGCGCAAAAGGTCCATCACGCCCGAAAGCGAACGCGGCGCGCCGTTGGCGGAAAAGAAGATCGCGCGGTTGGCCGCTGCCGCCTTGGGCAGCAGCGCCGCCGCGCTGGCATCGGGATCGGCGGCCAGGCCGGCAAGAAAGCGCCCGGCGCCATCGGCACCGAGGAAATGCGCGAGATAGAGTTCGGCATTGTCGGGATCGCG
>NZ_KE148431.1:361-1446 GCF_000410615.1 Novosphingobium sp. B-7
GCGGCGCTGCCCACGGCATCGCCGGCCCAATCCAGCCCATGATCGGCGCCGTGGCGCGCCAGGGTGCCGAGCCAGGTCTGCCCGGTGAACTGGTAAAGCCCGGTCGCGCTGGAGGTGCGGGCGCGGGCATGGGGATCAAGCCCGGATTCGAGCCGCGCCTGCGCGAGCAGATAGCCAAAGTCCACGCCGGTGGCATTGGCGGCCCGCGCGATCGCCGCATGCACCGCGCCGCCTTGGGACGCGCTGCCGCCCATGATCGCGCCGGTTGCCGGATCGGCAATGCTGCCGGCAGAGTTTTGCACTGAACTCAAGGCCCACATCCTTGTGCTTGCGGCGAAAGCCAGACGATGGCGCGCCGCGACAAGGAGAGTTCAGCAAGGGTTGTGCCAGTTTTTCGAAATCCTGAAAAAGGATGCGGGATTCAGCGCTTTGCCGCGCACAAAAAAGGCGCTGCGGGCCGGCCCGGCAAGGGCAGCGACACGCAGCGCCAGACAAAACTTGCCGTTGGGGATCAGCGCACGCGCGCGGTGCGGGCGTGGTGCGCGCGCACCTGGCCGGCATGGGCGCGATAGAGCGCGGGGGTTCCGGTAAGCGCATCAAGCCGCGCGGCAACGTTGGCGGCGATCAGGTTGCGCACGCGGCGGTTGGCTTCGTTGAGGCGGCGCGCGGCATCGACCATGCCCCGGCATTCCTCGTCGATCGCCTCGCTCGCCACCGTTTCCAGGCGGCTGCACAGATCCGCCTTGTCGACCGCGCACCCCATGATCGCGTCCATGTCGAGGCCGGCCAGCGCCTGGCGTTCTTCATTGAGCACGGCAATCATCTGGCCCAGCGCGCGGGCGAGATCGGTGGGGTGGCAAATCGGTGCGTCAGCGGTCATTGGGGGGTCCTCAGCAGCATGCCGGCGGCAATCATGGCATCGGCGATCCGGGCGGGAATCACCGGGTAATGGCCCTCCGCGATGGCGCGGCGAATCTGGGCGACGCGATCGCTGCTGACCGGCACCTCGCCGGCGCGGGTGGCATCGCTGGTGGCAACAGTGGCAGCGGCGGTGGCCGCGCTGGCCTGGGCGGCAGGCGCGGCCT
>NZ_APCQ01000618.1:0-3602 GCF_000410615.1 Novosphingobium sp. B-7
CCGCGCTGGGTGCGATCGGCATTGCCGGCACTGGCGCGGCCCATGCCCTGGTCGACCTGGGCGGCCAGCCGGTGCTGCACCTGTCCGCGACGGCGATTACCGGCGATCCGCGCCTGGCAGAAGTGGCGGCCATGCAGGTGCCGGTCGCGCCCGAGGATACCGATGGGCACCAGCGCCTGCGCGGATTGCCCGCTGCCACCGGCGCCACCAGCACGGCCAATGCCTGGCTCACCTTTCGCCTGGGCGAGGCGCGCTATGCCCTGCCGCTGGGCGCAGTGGAAGCGGTGCTGCCGGGCGAACAGCCGCTCTTGCCGCTGGCTGGGCAATTTCCATTATCGGCCGTGTTCCTGCATCGCGACCGGCCAACACCCGTGCTCGATCTCGCCGCGCGCCTTGGCTGCTCGCGCACCGCAGCCGTGGACGAGGCGATCATGGTGGTGGTCGGCATGGCCGGCCAGCGCCGGGCCTTTCTGGTCGATATGCTGTGCTCGGTCGAGCGCGTGCCGCTTCAGGCGCTGCGCACGCAGGCCACCTCGCGGCAGTTGCCTGCAGCGACGATCCGCTGCCGCGCCAACGAGACCTGGGAAGTGCTCGACGCGGCAGCACTGGGCCTGGCTGGTGAGGCAACCCCGCCTGCGGATATCGCCTGCCTCACCGCCTAACCAGCCTGGCGCCGGGCATCCCCAAGTGCTTGCCCAACTTGGGCGCGCCCTGTAGAGCGCGGGACAATTTCGCACGTTTTGCCAAACGTTCTGTCTCGCGCAAGGACCCTCAGATGGCCGCCCAATACGCCTACGTCATGAAGAACATGACGAAAACCTTCCCCGGCGCGCAAAAGCCGGTGCTCAACAACATCAACCTGCAGTTCTACCAGGGCTCCAAGATCGGCATCGTCGGCCCCAACGGCGCCGGCAAGTCCACGCTGATGAAGATCATGGGCGGCATCGACAAAGACTTCACGGGCGAAGCATGGCCGGGTGAGCACATCACCGTGGGCTACCTGCCGCAGGAGCCGCAGCTCGATCCCACCAAGACCGTGCTGGAAAACGTCAAGGAAGGCGCGCGCGAAGTGGCCGACCTGGTCGATCGCTTCAACGAGATTTCCAACATCATGGCTGATCCGCCGGAAGACGTCGATTTCGACGCGCTGATGGATGAAATGGGCGATCTGCAGGGCAAGATCGACGCGGTCGATGGCTGGACGCTCGATAACCAGCTTGAAATCGCGATGGAAGCGCTGCGCTGCCCGCCGGGCGACTGGTCGGTGGAAAGCCTCTCGGGCGGTGAAAAGCGCCGCATCGCGCTGACCCGCCTGCTCATTCAGAAGCCGTCGATCCTGCTGCTCGACGAACCGACCAACCACCTCGACGCCGAAAGCGTCGAATGGCTGGAAAACCACCTCAAGGAATATGCCGGCGCGGTGCTGATGATCACCCACGACCGCTACTTCCTGGACAACGTGGTCGGCTGGATCCTCGAACTCGACCGGGGCAAGTACTTCCCCTACGAAGGCAATTACTCGACCTACCTGGAAAAGAAGGCCAAGCGCCTGGAGCAGGAAGACCGCGAGGCGACCGGCCGCCAGAAGGCGATCAACGACGAACTCGAATGGATCCGCGCCGGCACCAAGGGCCGCCAGACCAAGTCCAAGTCGCGTATCAAGAAGTTCGAGGAACTGGTCGCCAGCCAGGAAAATCGCTCGCCGGGCAAGGCCCAGATCGTCATCCAGGTGCCCGAGCGCCTGGGCGGCAAGGTGATCGAGGCCAAGAACATTTCCAAGGCCTATGGCGACAAGCTGCTGTTCGAAAACCTCTCGTTCATGCTGCCGCCGGGCGGCATCGTGGGGGTTATCGGGCCGAACGGCGCGGGTAAGTCCACGCTGTTCAAGCTGATCACCGGCCAGGAAACCCCTGACACCGGCGAAATCGACATCGGCTCGACCGTGCGCCTGGGCTATGTCGACCAGAGCCGCGATCACCTCGATCCCAAGAAGAACGTGTGGGAGGAAATCTCCGACGGGCTCGACTACATGAAGGTCAACGGGTTCGACACTTCGACCCGTGCCTATGTCGGCGCGTTCAACTTCAAGGGCCAGGACCAGCAGAAGAACGTCGGCAAGCTCTCGGGCGGTGAACGCAACCGCGTGCATATGGCCAAGATGCTCAAGCAGGGCGGCAACGTGCTGCTGCTCGACGAACCGACCAACGACCTCGACGTGGAAACGCTCGCGGCGCTGGAAGAAGCCATCGAAAACTTCGCCGGCTGCGCCGTGGTCATCAGCCACGACCGCTTCTTCCTCGATCGCCTGGCCACCCACATCCTGGCGTTCGAAGGCAACAGCCACGTCGAATGGTTCGAAGGCAACTTTGCCATGTACGAAGAAGACAAGCGCCGCCGCCTGGGCGATGCGGCCGATCGCCCAACGCGCCTGGCGTACAAGAAGCTGACGCGCTGATCAAAGATGGTGCAAGGTTTCGCACCACCCCCAACCCCCTCCTCTGAAGAGGAGGGGGCGTTTAGATAGGTATGTTAACTCCCCCTCCTCTTCAGAGGAGGGGGCCGGGGGGTGGTGGAACCCACGCGTGACGCACCTTAAGGCGCCACCCAGTTCCCCACCCAGCCCTGCGCCCCGCGCTCAAAGCGCGCACGCACCCCGCCCTGCGCGTCCAGCCTGAGCCAGTCGAGCGTATCAGGCTCCACCACCAGCACCGCGAAAACATCGCGCGCGGCCTCGGTTTCCTCAAGGGTTGGGCGGCGGCCCAGCAGATCGGCAGGCAGCGCGCTGCCTGCCTCTGCCAGCGGTGCGCCCGGGCCATGCGTGGCCAGATAGCATCGGCGGCTGAACACCGCCGCAGCATCCCAGGCGGCATCGGCCAAGGCGCCGTGCTGCTCGATCCGTGCCGACCCGGCCAGGCGCAACTGCACGCGCGCCGCCGGATCATAGGCCAGCACGCTGGCACGGCCGTATCGGGCGATCGTCGCCACCTTGGGGCTACGTGCATCGGTGTGAAAACGCAGCGCTGCCAAATCAGGTGCCACTGCACGCAATACCATGATCCGCATCTCGCCATCGGGTGTGCCCACCACGGGACAATGCATGGCCGCATGCCGATCGGCGACGACGGCATTGAGCCGCGCCTGGGCATCGCCAAGAATTTCATCCAGATTATTCATAGTGATGGTGTGGCGCGGAAAATGCGAGATTGCAAAGATGAACGATTGGGCCGTTTTATCAACGGCGTTACCAATATGAACGGCGGGCTATCCATCCGGTTCAGCGATGCGACAGCGGCAATGCTCTATCACTATTGGCAAGTGATGGGAAACCAATGCCATCGCGCGACATTTCCTGAAAACACGTTCGAAAGGGAGACGGCCATGGCCGCCAGTAGAAAATGGACAACGAAGATCGGCGCGGCGCTGGCCGTTGCCTCGCTGGCAGCCGCCGTTCCCGTTACGGCCTTTGCCGATGATCATGGCGATCACCGCGGTGGTGAAAACCGCGGCGGCTTCCCCGGCGGTGGCCAGCCGCGTGGCGGTGGTTTCCCCGGTGGCGGCCCCGGTGGCGGACAGCCCCGCGGTGGCGGCTTCCCGGGCGGCGG
>NZ_KE148432.1:0-12607 GCF_000410615.1 Novosphingobium sp. B-7
TAGACCGCGCCGCCTGCGTCGCGGCCCTGCGCCAGCGCCCCTGAGCCGCGGGGCTATGCCGCGGCATCGTGCCGGGCCGGTATGCCGCGCGATCAGGTCAGACCTGCCACCACTTGCGGCGAGCGACCGCCACGGTGCCGGTGGGATGGCCATCGACATCGGTAATGGTTTCCACGCGCGTGGCCGGCGTTTCCACCACGGGCATTTCAGACAGCGCCTCGGCCCGGCCTTCCGCCCGCGCCGCGCGCATTTCCGCGTCACGCGCAGCGGTCTCGCGATCGCGGCGCGAACGCAGCCCGTCATAGCTCCACGCCACCTGGCGGTGTGCAAACAGCGCCAGCAGGCCGCCGGCAATCGCCAGGTTCTTGAGCGCTTCTACCACCTGCGTATGATCGAGCAGGTTGTGATGGAAGAACAGGATGGTCAGCAGGGTAAAGCCGGCCAGCAGCACGGCAAAGATCCGCGTGGCCACGCCAAACATCAGCGCCAACCCGCCGATCAGCTCGAACAGCCCAACCGGCAGTGCCAGATCGGGCGTCAGGCCGACACCGGCGAGCGCCACTTGCGTGCCGCTGACGTCAAACAGCTTTCCCAGGCCAGAGATAATGAAAAGAAGCGACAGCAGGATTCGCCCTGCCAAGGCCGCGATGGTGTTCATGGGCGTACCTTTCCATGCCAGTGTCCACCCCCGTCCTCCGATGAGGTTACGGGGCAACAATGGTGGCAAGGCCGGTTAGGTTCCTTCGCCCGCTCGACAGGGCACACCATCACCCCCCAACGGCAGGGCTGATTGCGGGCGCGAATCGCTGCTGACCAGCCATGGGGCAAAGGCCGACACACCGGGCCGCGCGGCCTGTTCCAGCGTCACCTCGTCCAGCACCGCAAGGAATGCCTCCAGTGCGCGGGCGAGGGCGCCGCTCAGCGCGCAATCCCCATTCATGCGGCAATTTGCGCAATCGACCAGGCGCAGGCCCTTTTCCAGCGCGCGCACGACCTGGCCAACGCGCAGCGCTGCCGGCGGCTGGGCCAGGCACAGCCCGCCGTTGCGGCCCCGCACGCTGATGGCAAAGCCTTCGTGGACCAGCGCCTGCGCCACCTTGGCGACGTGATGGTAGGACAGCCCCTGTTCTGCCGCAAAGCCGGGCAGTGCCAGCGGCGCATCCGGGTGCCGCGCCATGGCGATCAGCAGGCGCAGGCCATAGTCGGTGTGCTGGGTCAATTGCATCGGCCCAGCCTGCGGCAAAGCGCTTGCACGAATCAAGTAAAACAAATACCGGTATTTTGGATACCACATTAGGAGAACGTCGATGCGAACTGCTTCCGCCCAAGCCATCGCCACGGTCAAGGCCACTGCCCCGGCGCTGGAAAAGCACGGGCTCGACATCACCACCGCCATGTACAAGCGCTTGTTCGAAAACGCGGAAGTGGCAGCGATGTTTGATCGGGCAGCGCAGGATAGCGGCGAACAACCGCGCCGGCTGGCAGCCGCGATCCTGGCCTATGCCCGCAACATCGACAAACTCGGCACGCTCACCGGTCCGGTACAACGCATGGTGGCGCGCCACGTGGAAACCGGCGTGAAGGCAGAGCACTACCCGCTGGTGGCAGAGGCGCTGCTGCCGGCGATTCGCGATGTGCTGGGCGCCGAGGTGGCGACCGATGCCGTGCTGGCCGCCTGGGGCGAAGCCTATTGGATGCTGGCCGAAATTCTCATCGCCGCCGAAGCGGAAGCCTATGCCACGGCATGAGGCGCGCTGAACTGCCGCGCCATTACAGGCGCGGCAGGGTTACCCCGCGCTGGCCCATGTATTTGCCGGCGCGATCGGCATAGCTGACCTCGCACGGCTCGTTGCCCTGCAGGAACAGGAACTGGCACGCCCCCTCGTTGGCATAGATGCGCGCGGGCAGCGGCGTGGTGTTGGAAAATTCCAGCGTCACGTGTCCTTCCCAGCCCGGTTCGAGCGGGGTGACATTCACGATGATGCCACAGCGGGCATAGGTGGACTTGCCGAGGCAAATCACCAGCACATCGCGCGGCACGCGGAAATATTCGACGGTCCGCGCCAGCGCGAACGAGTTGGGCGGGATCACGCAGACATCGGTCTTGCGATCGACGAACGAGTTGGCGGCAAAATCCTTGGGATCGACCACGGCCGAATCGACATTGGTGAAGATCTTGAATTCATCGGCCACGCGCGCGTCATAGCCATAGGATGACAGGCCATAGCTGATGCAGCCATCGCGGCGCTGATTTTCCACGAAAGGCTCGATCATGCCCTCGGTCAGCGCCTTGTTGCGAATCCACTTGTCGGAAAGAATGGACAAGGCCGGTCCTTTGCGTGTGCAGCCAGAAAAAAGCTCAGCCTAGGTAGGCCGGGCCGAACGCGCGCGGTAGCAGGAATGACAGGCGTTCTTCAACCACGACCCCGTCGCCCCCGGCACTGAGCACCAGCGGGTCGGTGCCGCCCAGCGCAGCCTGTTCATACAGCACTTGGCGGCAACGGCCGCACGGGGTGATCGGATCGCCGTCGATGCCCTCGGGCCCGCCAGCCACGGCCACGGCCACGAGGCCACCGCGCTGCCCGGCATGGCCGCCATTGGCGGTGGCAGTGGCACTGGCCACGGTTTCGGCGCAGAGCGACAGGCCATAGCTGGCATTTTCAACGTTGCAGCCAGTCACCACGCTGCCATCGCCGAACAGCAGCGCAGCGCCCACGGTGAAATGCGAATAGGGCGCATAGGCAGTTTCACGCGCAGCGCGGGCAGCGGCGATCAGCGCGGTGCGGTTTGCGTCATCAGGCATCATCTTCAAATCCATCAGGGTTGCACCACCACCCAGCGCAGCGGGCCGGGCGCGGCCTTGCCGTGGTAGCGATCGGTGGCGGTCCACATCACGAAAGGCCGGCCGGCATAGCCAGGCTCGAGATAATCCTGCCGCACCCAGATGTTGCGATCGATCACCGCGGCCAGGTGATAGCGGCTTTCGATCCCGCGCGAGAGCATCAGGATCGCCGGCTTGCCAGCATGCATTTCCACCTGGTTGAGGAACGTCGTCAACTCGCTTTGCAGCGCGGCTTCGGTTGGCGGGGTGGGGCAGCTGCGCTGATTGATATCGAGCGCGACCGCCGGGGGCAGCAGCGCATCCTCGCGCGGGACCATGGTGACGAAATTGGCCGCCTGCGCATCGCCCGGCGCGCACAGATCATAGACATGCACCGCGCCCACCTGCAGCCCGGCGGTGCGCGCCTGGTCGAGGCTGTCGGTAAAGGCATCGTCGCGCCGCTGCGGGCCTTCGCTGGCCGTCAGATAGACGAAATCGGCGCCATCGCCCTTGAGCAGGCGCCAATCGATCGGGGCATCGTGCACATCGGCCCAGGCGCCCTGCACCGGAAAATGCTGCCGATCAGGCCGCCACACGCGCGATTGCCACCACAGCAGGCCCGCGCCCACCAGCACGGCCAGCAGCAATGCCGCCAGCGCGCGCCGCAACGCCGAATTCCTGCGCTTTGCCATGAAAGAGATTCGCCCAAGCCCTGGTGTGAAAGCGCGGCCCATAGGGCATGGGCAGGATGACGTCAAAATTGACGGCGTCGCAGACTCGCGCAGATTTCCACCACCCCCAAACCCCCTCCTCTGAAGAGGATGGGGCTTTTGATCCTCCCTCCGCTCGCGGGGGGAGGTGGCGGCCGCAGGCCGTCGGAGGGGGGCCATGCCCCTGCGTACCTACCCCCGGATATGGAGCACGCAGATCAGGGTGAACAGGCGGCGCGCCGTGGCGAAATCGGTTTCCACCTTGCCGTCGAGCCGTTCGAGCAGCATTTCGGCTGCTTCGTTGTGGACCCCGCGCCGGGCCATGTCGATCGTCTCGATCTCTTGCGCGGTGGCGCGGCGGATCGCTTGGTAATAGCTGTCGCAGATCGCGAAATATTCGCGGATCGGGCGGCGGAACCGCCCCAGGCCGAGCACGATGCTTTCCAGCAGGCTGCCGCTCTCGTCGGCAATGTCGAGCGTGAGGCGCCCATCCAGCACCGACAGGCGCAGGCGATAGGGGCCTTCATGACCGGCAGCGCAGGAGCGCAAGGGGCGGAACGTGTTTTCCTCGATCAGGTCGAAGATCGCCACGCGGCGCTCCTGCTCCACATCGGCGTTGCGCCAGACGATCGTCGTTTCGTCCAGCTCGATATGCGAGATGCGCGGGTCCGCCATAAGATCTCGAGTGTTGCAACATGGCGGGCCGCGCAGCAAGCGCCTTGCCGGGCGCAGAGCATGCTACCTTGGTGGAAGAGAGGGCCAAACCGTCCACAGCCTGTGGAAAACGCCTGCGCCCGTCGCGCGCGTCGCCGCCTTGCCACACCCTTGAGACTGGTTCATTTTGACAGGCATGTCCGCCAGCGAAGCCATTCTCGCGCGTCCGGCCAGCGAGGTCCGTGCGCTTCCCGCCAATGTCGAGGCAGAGGCCGCCTTTCTGGGCGCCGTGCTGATCGACAACCGCATCATGGAAGAAATGACCGTGCCGCTGCGGCCCGATCATTTCTTTGCGCCGGTGCACGGGCGCGTGTTCGAGCGCATCCTGGCGCTGATCGATCGCAAGGCCGTGGTCACCCCGGTCACGCTCAAGCCCTATTTCGAAAGCGACGAGGAACTCAAGGAACTGGGCGGCACAGCCTACCTTGCCCGCCTCACCGCCGATGGCCAGGGCCTGCTGGCGCCGCGCGAGCTGGCGCAGCAGATCTATGACCTGGCACTGCTGCGCGAATTGATCAGCGTGGGCCGCAACCTGGTCGAAGGCGCGATGGACACCAGCGAGACGGTCGAGCCGTTGAAGCAGGTGGAGCAGGCCGAAGCCGCGCTGTTTTCCGTGGCCGAAGGCGCTCAGACCGGCAACGAGGCGCAGACCTTTGGCCAGGCCACCCGCGCCAGCCTGGAAATGATCGAAAAGGCGCTGCTGTCGGGCGGCCACATCTCGGGCACGACCACCGGCCTTACCTCGGTCAACGAAAAGATCGGCGGTCTGCACGATTCCGACCTTATCATCCTCGCCGGCCGCCCCGGCATGGGCAAGACCTCGCTGGTCACCAATATCGCGTTCAACTGCGCCGACCGGCTGCGCGATGACATGGCGCGCGGCATCCCGGCCAAGGATTCGGTCGGTGCGGCGGTCGCTTTCTTCAGCCTGGAAATGAGCGCGGACCAGCTCGCCACGCGTATTCTGGCCGAACAATCGGGCATCAGTTCCGAATCGCTGCGCATGGGCCGGATCAGCCGCGAGGATTTCCAGCAGCTTTCGTTCGCCAGCCAGCGCCTGGCCGAGCTGCCGCTGTTCATCGACGATACCCCCGGCCTTTCGATCGGTGCGCTGCGCACCCGCGCCCGCCGGCTGAAGCGCCGGCACGATATCGGCCTGATCGTGGTCGACTATCTTCAGCTGCTGTCGGGCTCGGGCAAATCCGACAATCGCGTCAACGAAATCTCGGAAATCTCGCGCGGGCTCAAGACGCTGGCCAAGGAACTGGCAGTGCCGGTGATCGCGCTTTCGCAGCTGTCGCGCGCGGTGGAACAGCGCGACGACAAGCGACCGATGCTCTCGGACCTGCGCGAATCAGGGTCGATCGAGCAGGACGCCGACATGGTCTGGTTCGTGTTCCGCGAAGACTATTACGTTGCCTCGCGCGAGCCCAAGCGCCCGATCGAAAGCGACGATGCCAAGATCCACGAGGCGCATGCCGCCTGGGCCGCCGAGATGGAGCGCGTGTTCGGCCTGGCCGAGCTGATCGTGGCCAAGCAGCGCCATGGCTCCACCGGCAAGGTGCGCCTGCGGTTCGAGGCGCGGATCACCCGATTCAGCGATCTGGCACCCGACCAGATGATGCACGACATGGACGATTGATGCCCTTGGCGGGCCGCGCAATTTTCCCGCCGTCGCCCTTTCAACCGGCCACCGGTTTTACAGTTGCGACGAAACGCAGCGCGCATGCGCCGGGCGGCGTCGAATCAGGGAACCACCCGCCTTTGCGCCAGAGTCACAATGGCTTATCGTGGCGCAACGAAATAATAAGGCGGGTTGGGTTAATCCCTCATAATGGTCGGGCTTCCATCAAAGCGTAAATTGCGCATCCTGGCTGCTGCACTGGCAGCCTTTCCGGCCCTGGCGGCCACATCGCCTGCGGTGCAAAGCCGCCCGCCGGCCGCGGTGCAAAGCGCGCGTGACCTTGCCATTCAGCAACGCGTCGCCTCCATTGCTGCTGCCGCGCGCGGCCGCGTGGGCGTTGCCGCGATGGACCTGGACGGCGGCGGGCAAGTGCTGATCAACGGCGACATGCCCTTTCCCATGGCGAGCACGGCCAAAGTGGCCGTGTCCGCCACGTTCCTGCAGATGGTGGAGCAGGGCCGGTTCCGGCTGGACCAGCCCCTGCCGATGATGATGCCGGTGCCCGAGGCGGCCGGACGCCGCAATCTCGTGGCGATGGTTCGCCCCGGCCCGGTCTATACCGCACAGACCCTGATCGAAAAATCCATCACGCGCAGCGACAACCACGCCACCGATGGCCTGATCGCCGCGGTGGGTGGCATCGGCGCGGTCAACCGCTTCCTGACGCAGACCGGCATTTCCGGCCAGCACCTTGATCACACCATGGCCACGCTGGTGCGTGACGATGGGCGAATCAACCCGGCCCGTGCCATCGACACCGGCACGTCGAGCACGCCGCGGGCGATGATCGCGCTGCTTTCGGCGATCGACCGCGGCGGTGCGCTCGGCCCGCAGGCCCGCGCCGTGCTGCTCGATACGATGACCCGCACCAGCACCGGCCGCAACCGCATCCGCGCCGGCTTGCCCGAAGGCGTGCTGCTGGCCCACAAGACCGGCACGCTGGCCGGGGTGACCGACGACGTGGGCATCGTGCGCATGCCCGATGGCCGCCACCTGGCCATGGCGATCTTCGTGGCCGGGCCGGAAAACCACACGGCCCAGGCCGGGATGATCGCGCGCATTGCCAGCGCGCTCTATACCGGATTCCTCCAGCCGTCAGACGGACCGAACCTGACGGGCGAAGTTTCGCGCCGGCGGTAACGCCGCGTCGCGCTAGCGCCCTTCGACAGGCTCAGGGCGGACGGGACCGTTGATAGTCCAGCACGAGCGCCGTTCGGGCTGAGCTTGTCGAAGCCCGTTAGCGCAAGGCCCAGCACCATCCCCAAGCCCCCTCCTCTAAAGAAGAGGGGGCTTTTGGCGTTCTGCTCCTCCTCTTCCGAGGGGAGCGGGGGTGGTGATGGACGCCACTGACATCGCTGCGCCGCACAAGCCGTTTTATCGCGATTCGCGCCGCACACGCGAAAAAGGGCGCGACCACGAAGGTCACGCCCTTTTCTATCTGTAACCTGCCCTTGCGGGCGGGGATTACATCTTCGCGGCAGCGCTCGCGTCAGCGGCGGCTTCCGAAGCCGAAGCGCTGGCGTCAGCAGCAGCAGCCGAAGCGTCGGCCGAAGCGTCAGCAGCTTCGCTGGCAGCTTCAGTGGCGGTGTCAGCCGGCTTTTCCGAGCAGCCGGCGAGGGCGAAGGCGGTGCCGGCGACGGCGGCGAGGATGAGCTTGCGCATGCGTTACAATCCCTGGATTGAAGTGAACCGCGCCGGGCAAAGCCCGCCGCAAAGCCTACTCCCACGGTAGACTTCGACGTCCCAATTAATCGGCAATTCATCGGCTTGCAAGCACAAGACGACAGCATTGCGACGGGCCGTCGCTATCGCCCTTAGCGGCAAGGGTTTTTTGCGCGAGCGCTGCTGCGCCAAAGCGCCCTGCCAAAGCGATGAAGCGTTAAATCTGCGTCATTCTCTTACGCAACTGCACACATCCATAAGGGTGCAACCGCAAACGGCGCGGCCTGTTCCAGATTCAGCACCAGACTTGTGCGAATATGATCCAACATACTGCCTGCGTGGGCGGATTTGCCTGACTCGCGCGTGATCGGCCATGCCGGGCAACGCCCGGCGTTGTGGAATTTGTCCACCCCGCCTAGGACACTGGCCATGGATTCCCGCAACCACCTCTATCTCGTCGATGGCTCGGCCTATATTTTTCGGGCCTATCACCGCCTGCCACCGCTGACCAACCCGCAAGGCGTGCCGGTGGGCGCGGTCTATGGCTATACCACCATGCTGTGGCGCCTGGCCGAAGACCTGCACAAGGCCGATGGCCCCACCCACCTGGCGGTGATCCTCGACAAAAGCTCGATCACGTTCCGCAACGCCCTGTACGATCAATACAAGGCCAACCGGCCGCCGCCGCCCGAAGACCTCAAGCCGCAGTTCCCGCTGATCCGCGATGCGACGCGCGCGTTCAGCCTGGCCTGCATCGAGGAAGAAGGCCTGGAGGCGGACGACCTGATCGCCAGCTATGCCCGCGCCGCCACGGCCCAGGGCTGGGACGTGACGATCGTGTCTTCCGACAAGGACCTGATGCAGCTGGTGGGCAAATGCGCCCAGGGCGGCGCGGGCTGCGTCGACATGCTCGACACCATGAAGAACCAGCGCATCGGCATTCCCGAAGTGGTGGAAAAGTTTGGCGTCCCGCCCGAGCTGGTGGGCGATGTCCTGGCACTGATGGGCGATGCGGTCGACAATGTGCCCGGGATTCGCGGCATCGGCCCCAAGACCGCGACCAAGCTGATCGTGGAACACGGCGGCCTGGAAGGCGCGCTCGCCGCCGCGCCGACGATGAAGGCGGGCAAGCTGCGCGACAGCCTGATCGAGCAGGCGGACATGGCGCGCCTCTCGCGCCAGTTGGTGGCGCTCAAGGAAGACTGCCCGCTGCCCGTGCCGCTGGAAGACTTTGCCTTGGGCCCCATCCCGCCCGAGCCGCTGGCCGCGTTTCTTTCCACCCACGGTTTCACCAGCCTGCTGCGCAAGCTGGGCACCCCAGCGCCAGCTGCTGCTGCCGCGGCGGCGGGCAATTCGCCGGCAGCGGGCACGGCTGCCACGCCCGCCCCGGCCGAATCGACGCGCCAGCCATTGCCGACCTGGCCGGCGATCGACCGCGACGCCTATCCTTGCGTGCAGACGCTGGAAGCCTTGCAGGAATGGATCGACCGCGCCTTTGCCGCGCGGCTGGTGGCAATCGATACCGAAACCTCTGCGCTCGATTCGATGCGCGCCGATCTGGTCGGCGTGAGCCTGGCGGTAGGCGCAGGCCAGGCCTGCTATATCCCGCTGGGCCATCGCGGCACCGACATGTTCAGCGAGGTGCCCAGGCAGATCCCGCGCGAGGCGGCGCTGGCCGCGCTCAAGCCGCTGCTGGAAAGCGCGGCGGTGATCAAGGTGGGCCAGAACATCAAGTATGATCTGACCGTGCTGGCCCGGCACGGCATTGCCGTAGCACCGATCGACGATACCATGGTGATGAGCTTCTGCCTCGACGCCGGGCGCAGCGAAACCGGCCTGGCCGGCCATGGCATGGATGAACTGGCCGGGCGCCATCTCCAGCACACCACCATGCTGTTCAAGGACGTGTGCGGCAGTGGCAAGAAGCAGATCTCGTTTGCCGAAGTGCCGCTCCCCGACGCCACGCGCTATGCCGCCGAGGATGCCGACGTGACCTGGCGGCTGCACCAGCTGTTTGCCCCGCGCCTGGCCGACGAGGGCGGCACGCGCATCTATCAGCGGGTCGATCGTCCGCTGGTGCCGGTGGTGGCGCAGATGGAGCGCCACGGTATCCGCGTCGATCGCGAGCAGCTGGCCAACCTGTCCACCCGCTTTGCCGCTGAGATCGCGCGGCTCGAAGGCGTGATCCATGAAAAAGCCGGCGGCCCGTTCACCATCGGCAGTCCCAAGCAGTTGGGCGACGTATTGTTCGACAAGCTGGGCTACAAGGGCGGCAAGAAGGGCAAGAGCGGGCAGTATTCCACCGACCAGTCGGTGCTGGAAACACTGGCCGGCCAGGGCGCGGAAGTGGCCACGCTGGTGCTGGAATGGCGCCAGCTGTCCAAGCTCAAAAGCACCTATACCGATGCCCTGCAGGCCGCGATCAATCCCGATACCGGCCGCGTGCATACCAGCTATAGCCTGGTGGGCGCGCAGACCGGGCGGCTTTCGTCCAACGATCCCAACCTGCAGAACATTCCGATCCGCACCGAGATCGGCCGCGAGATTCGCGAGGCCTTCGTGGCCGAGCCGGGCCATGTGCTGCTGAGCGCCGACTATTCGCAGATCGAGCTGCGCCTGGCCGCGCACATCGCCGATGTCGGCCCCTTGCGCGAAGCCTTCGAGCAGGGCGAGGACATCCACGCCCGCACCGCGCGCGAGCTGTTCGGCGAAGTGAACCGCGACACCCGCGGCCGTGCCAAGACGATCAACTTCGCCATCCTCTATGGCATCAGCCGCTGGGGCCTGGCCACGCGCCTGGGCACCAGCGCCGACGAAGCCCAGGCGATGATCGACCGCTATTTCGAGCGGTTCCCCGGCATCCAGCGCTACATCCACGAAACACTGGAAAGCGTGCGCGCCAACGGCTTTTCCGAAACGCTGTTTGGCCGCAAGACCTGGTTCCCGCGCATCAATTCGGGCACCCAGGCCGAGCGCCAGGGCAGCGAGCGTGCAGCGATCAATGCGCCGATCCAGGGCACCAGCGCCGATATCATCAAGCGCGCCATGGCCCGCATGCTGCCCGCGCTGGCAGAAGCCGGGCTGCCGCGCGTGAAGATGCTGCTGCAGGTGCACGACGAACTGGTGTTCGAACTGCCCGAGGAAGACGTGGCCGCGGCGAGCGAGGTGATTCGCGCGGTGATGGCGGGGGCGGCGGCGCCATCGGTGCAATTGACCGTGCCGCTGGGCGTGGAAATCGGCACTGGGCGGAGCTGGGGCGCGGCGCACTAAACGCGCAACACGCCCTCCCCCCAGCCCCTCCCGCAGGCGGGAGGGGAGCTAACCCTTCTCCCCTTCCCGGACGCAGAAGGGGATCATCCTGCTTCTCCCCCTCCCGCTTGCGGGAGGGGGTCGGGAGGAGGGCATGTGACACCAACAACTGCCACCGATTTGGCAGCACCCCCACCCGCCCCCTTGTGACCCCGCGGCGCCATCGGCCACCGTGCCGGCATGGTTTCGCTTGTCTCGACCGTGGCCTATCTCGGCCTGGAAGCCCGCGCGGTGGAAGTGCAGTGCCAGGTGGCGCCGGGGCTGCCCTCGTTCCGCGTGGTCGGCCTGCCCGACAAGGCCGTGGGCGAAAGCCGCGAACGCGTGCATTCCGCGCTGGCGGCGCTGGGCCTGAGCCTGCCGCCCAAGCGCATCACCATCAACCTGTCGCCGGCCGACCTGCCCAAGGAAGGATCGCATTACGACCTGCCGATCGCGCTGGCCCTGCTGGCAGCGATGGGCGTAGTCGATCGCGAAACCATTGCCGATTACGTGGCGGTGGGCGAACTGGCGCTGGATGGGCGGATCATCCCCAGCCCCGGCGTACTGCTCGCCGCGCTGCATGCCAGCGGCGCCGAAAAGGGCCTGATCTGCCCCGCCGCGCAAGGCACCGAGGCGCGCTGGGCCAGCGGCATCGATGTGATTGCCGCGCCCGATCTAATTGCGCTGCTCAACCACCTGAAAGGCACGCAACGCCTGGCCCCACCCGAAGTGGGCGAGGCGCTGCCGCCGGTGCGGCTGGCCGATCTCAAGCAGGTGAAGGGCCAGGAAACCGCCAAGCGCGCGCTGGAAATTGCCGCTGCCGGTGGGCACAACCTGCTGCTGATCGGCCCGCCCGGCGCGGGCAAATCGTTGATGGCCTCGTGCCTGCCCGGCATCCTGCCCGAACTCACGCCGGGCGAGGCGCTCGAAACCTCGCTGGTCGCCTCGGTAGCCGGCACCTTGGAAGAGGGGCGGATCAGCCGCGCACGGCCGTTTCGCAGCCCCCATCATTCCGCCTCGATGGCGGCGCTGACCGGTGGCGGCTTGCGCGTGCGGCCGGGCGAAGTGAGCCTGGCGCATCTGGGCGTGCTGTTCCTCGATGAACTGCCCGAATTCCAACGCGCGGTGCTCGATTCGCTGCCCCAGCCGCTGGAAACCGGGGAAGTCACGGTGGCCCGTGCCAATGCCCACGTAACGTTCCCGGCGCGGGTGCAGTTGATCGCGGCAATGAACCCCTGTCGCTGCGGCCACCTGGGTGATCCGGCGCTGGGCTGCAGCCGCGCGCCCAAATGCGCCGCCGATTACCAGTCAAAGGTATCCGGTCCGCTGCTCGACCGC
This sequence comes from Novosphingobium sp. B-7, assembly GCF_000410615.1. Classification (NCBI taxonomy): domain Bacteria; kingdom Pseudomonadati; phylum Pseudomonadota; class Alphaproteobacteria; order Sphingomonadales; family Sphingomonadaceae; genus Novosphingobium; species Novosphingobium sp. B-7. The sequence goes on from NZ_KE148432.1 coordinate 12,218, forward strand.
ATCGACCTGCATGTAGAAGTCGATCCGGTATCGGCGGCGGATCTGGCCCTGCCGCCACCGGCCGAAGGATCGGCGCAAGTGGCTGCGCGGGTGGGCGCGGCGCGAGCGCGCCAGACCGCGCGGCTGGAAGGCAGCGGCCGGCGCAACAATGCCGAGCTGGACGGCGACCTGCTCGACCGCTTTGCCACGCCGGACGAGGCCGGGCGCCAGCTGCTGTTCAAGGCGGCCGAGGCGATGCGCCTTTCCGCGCGCGGCTACACCCGCATCCTTCGCGTGGCGCGCACCATTGCCGATCTTGCCGGGGCCGAAGGCGTTGGCCGGGTGCATGTGGCCGAGGCGCTCAGCTATCGCCGGACAGCGCCCCGGGCCTGACCCCCTACCGTCCGGCCA
>NZ_KE148432.1:12778-13196 GCF_000410615.1 Novosphingobium sp. B-7
CAGCCGCTGGATGGTGTGCAGCATGAGATAGCTGCGCTGGCCCACGTGCAGGCGCACATAGTCGCGTTCGGCATCGATGCGATCGATATCGCCGGCGGCCACGCGCACCAGTTCGCTGCGGTGGGGCACCCAGAATTCCTCGATCCACTGCGCGGCCGGCGCCGGGGCATCGTCGTGAGCGGGGGCAGTCGCGGGCACGGTGGGCGCCGGGGCAAGGGCCGGATCGGCCAAGGCAGCCTGGCGCGACAGGGCACGCTCCACCGCGCGTTCCAGCCGCTCTTGCGCCACGGGCTTGAGTACATAGTCGACCGCCTCGCAATCGAACGCCTCGACAGCGAAGTGATCGTGCGCGGTTACGAAGATCACCATCGGCTTGGGATTCTGCCGCACGAGGGCGCGCGCCACGCTGAGCCCGTCG
>NZ_KE148432.1:13337-17265 GCF_000410615.1 Novosphingobium sp. B-7
GGCCAGGGGTTCGTCGTCCACGATCAGGGTGCGCATGGGGGCCTCAAGCAAGGTTGGATACGATGGGCAGGGTCAGCACGGTGGCATAGCCGCCGGCCGGCAAAGGCGCGCTTTCCACCCGCGCCTGGGCGCCAAAGCGCGCGGCCAGGCGGCTGCGCACGTTGGCAAGGCCAATGCCGGTGCCGCCCGTGGGCAGGCTGGCATGATCGGCGCCAGGGCCATCATCGGCCACGGTCAGCACCAGCAGCCCGGCCGAAATGCGCGCGCGGATGCTGATCGTCACCGGCCGGGTGGTGGCAGACACGGCATACTTGATCGAATTTTCCACCAGCGGTTGCAGGATCATGCCCGGCACGCAGGCCTCGCTCACATCCTCGGGAACATCGAATTCCACGCGCAGCCGATCGGGAAAGCGTACGCCTTCGATCGCCAGGTAGTGCCGCTGCAGCGCGATCTCGTCGGCCAGGGTGACATCGGCGGTAGGATCGCCGGCCAGGCTGTGGCGATAGAAGCTGGAAATCGTCTGGATCATCCGCTCGGCTTCTTCGGTGCGGCCGACCATGACCAGCGCCGAGAGCGAATTCAAGGTGTTGAACAGGAAGTGCGGATTGACCTGATAGCGCAAGGAGCGCAGTTCCGCCGCCTTGGCCGCGCGGCGATATTCGCCTTCGCGCCATTCGGCGGCGCGGCGCTGTTCGGCATTGCCCAGCGCCAGATAGAGCGCGGCCCAGGCGATCAGCAGGAAATAGCGGCCCAGCGCGATATCGGTCAGTTCCTGCCAGCCCTCGTCCTTGTTGATGTCCTGGTTGATCTCCTGCGCGGTGGTGGCGGGCGTGGCTGGTTCACGCGTGATGATATGCACGCCTGGCGCGGTGATTTCGGTGGTGCCATCGGCATGATGGCGCACGCTGACGTTATCGCGTTTCGGTGCCGCCTTGGGTGCTCGCGGTGCAGGGGGCTCTGGCGGCACATCGCCGGCCGCAGGCGGCGCGGGCGGTTCGGGTGGCTCGGGCGGGATCGCCGGCGCTGACGGCGCGGGTGGGGCAATATCGATCAGCATGTTGCCGCCGGTATTGCGCTGCGAAGCTTCCTTGCGCGTGGCGGCATCCTGGCCGGCATCCTGCTTTTGCGCCTCCTGGTCCCAGCGGGCCTCCACCGGCGCAAACGCCTGCTGGTTGATCAGCGCCAGCAACAGGGCTGCCGGCAACATGATCACCAGCGCCAGCGCCACGCGCCAGCCCAGCCGGCGATGATCCCAGCGGCGCAGCAGCGGCCAGGCCAGCACGGTCACGGCAATGCCGGCCATGGTCACCAGCGCGCGGCGCCACAGCAGTTCGATCCAGATCGACAGATCGGTATCGGGTGGCCCGACCAGGGCCCAGCGGATCGAGACCAGCACGAAATAGCACAGCCACAGCGCCGCCGCCGACAGGACCACCTGCCGTGCGGTGACGTGGCCCATGCCGGGCGGGGTATCGTCGGAGGTAGGGGCGGGGTCAGCCCGCTCTATCATGGCCATAACGCCTTGCTACGGCACGCGGGCACACCGCGCCAGTGCGGCGGTCGAACAGCGTGGGTGGTTGATCGAGAGTTTGCGCCAGGTTTCCACCCCCCCCCCCCGACCCCCTCCTCTAAAGAGGATGGGGAGCAGACACAAAAAAGCCCCCTCCTCTTCGGAAGGAGGGGGTTGGGGGTGGTGCGAAGCCTAACGCCAGGCAAGCGGTCAGGCCGGCAGCAGGCCTTCGTCGGCGATCTTCTTCTTCCACACCAGCGGGGCGAGCTGGTGCACGTTCTGGCCTTCGCTATCGACAGCCACGGTCACCGGCATGTCTTCCACGGTGAATTCGTAGATCGCCTCCATGCCGAGGTCTTCGAACCCGACGACCTTGGCTTCCTTGATCGCGCGGGCAACGAGGTAGGCCGCGCCGCCCACCGCCATGAGATAGGCCGACTTGTGCTCGGCGATCGACTGGGTGGCGGCCGGGCCACGCTCGGCCTTGCCGACGCACGACAGCAGGCCCTGGTCGAGCATCATGTCCATGAACTTGTCCATGCGCGTGGCGGTGGTGGGGCCAGCCGGGCCAACCACTTCCTCGCGCACGGGATCGACCGGGCCGACGTAGTAGATCACGCGGCCCTTGAAATCGACCGGCAGCTGCTCGCCCTTGGCCAGCATGTCCTGGATGCGCTTGTGCGCGGCGTCGCGGCCGGTCAGCATCTTGCCGTTGAGCAGCAGGCGATCGCCCTGCTTCCAGCCCTGCACTTCTTCTGCCGTCAGCGTATCGAGGTTGACGCGCTTGGCCGCGGCATCGGGTGCCCAGTGCACTTGCGGCCATTCATCCAGCTTGGGCCGTTCGAGATAGCTTGGGCCACTGCCATCGAGCGTGAAGTGCGCGTGACGGGTGGCGGCGCAGTTGGGGATCATCGCCACCGGCTTGCCAGCGGCATGGCACGGCGCATCCATGATCTTGACGTCGAGGATGGTGGAAAGCCCGCCCAGCCCCTGCGCGCCGATGCCCAGCGCGTTGACCTTGTCGAAAATCTCGATGCGCAGGCGCTCGATATCGGTCTGGGGCCCGCGCAGCTTGAGCTGGGCCATGTCGATCGGCTCCATCAGCGCCTTCTTGGCCAAGAGCACGCAGTGTTCGGCGGTGCCGCCGATACCGATGCCGAGCATGCCCGGCGGGCACCAGCCGGCACCCATCTGCGGCAGCATTTCGAGCACCCAGTCGACGATCGAATCGCTGGGATTCATCATCTTGAACTTGGACTTGTTCTCGCTGCCGCCGCCCTTGGCGGCGACATCGACGGTCACCTTGCTGCCCTTGACCATTTCGACGTGGAGCACGCAGGGCGTGTTGTCGCGCGTGTTGCGGCGGGTGAAGGCCGGATCGGCCAGGACCGAGGCGCGCAGCTTGTTGTCCGCATTCAGGTAGGCGCGGCGCACGCCTTCATCGACCACGTCCTGCAAGGACTTGTCGGATTCCAGGCGGCAATCCTGGCCCCATTCGATGAATACGTTGACGATGCCGGTATCCTGGCAGATCGGCCGGTGGCCTTCGGCGCACATGCGGCTGTTCGTCAGGATCTGGGCGATGGCATCCTTGGCGGCGGGGCCCTGTTCGGCCTCATAGGCATCGCCCAGCGCGCGGATGTAATCCATCGGGTGGAAGTAGCTGATGTATTGCAGCGCATCGGCCACGCTTTCGACCAGATCCGCTTCCCGGATCGTCACCATTTCCGCCATCGCAATTTCGCTCCTGCTACAGCATTCTGCCAATGCCCCTTACGCGCCGACAGACAGCATGCAAGACGCTTGGCGCAGCGCGGGCAATATTCTAGAGACGCTGGCGATCAATGGCGTGTGCGACTGCGAAAGCGGCCCACGCATCCCGAACCTGATGAGGAATACCGATGAGCGTGGCAGTAGCTGAGGCAGCCGAGACGGGAATGGTGCGCGAACGCAAGGCCATGATCGAAAGCCAGCTGCGCGTGAGCGGGGTAAACGATCCGGCCGTGCTGGCCGCCTTTGCCGCCGTTGCGCGCGAGGATTTCGTGCCGGCAGACCGCCGCGCCCTGGCCTATATGGACCGCGCCTTGCCGCTGGGCGATGGCACCGTGCTAGCCCCCGCCCTCACCCATGGGCAGATGCTGATCGCCGCCGCACCGGTGGCCGGCGAACGCGCGCTGGTGGTGGGCAAGCCCGGCGCCTATCTTGCCGCGCTGCTGCGCGAGCTGGGCCTGGTAGTGACGCTGGCCAGCCCGGCCGACGATCTTGCCGCGCTGGGCCAGTTCGCGCTGGTTCTGGTCGATGGCGCTATCGAAGTGGTGACCCCTGCCCTGGAAGCCGCCGTGGCCGACGATGGCCGCCTGGTTACCGGCCTGATCGAGCGCCGCGTGGCGCGCCTCGCCCTGGGCCGCAAGGCTG
>NZ_KE148433.1:0-1023 GCF_000410615.1 Novosphingobium sp. B-7
TCCTGCCGCGCCACCCGCTGGCCGGCGCGGCGCGCTTTACCGCCGAGGCCGTGTTCCGCCCCGATGGCGGCGCGTTCGAGCAGCGCTGGCTGCACCTCGCCAGCGACGATGTGCCCGGCCGTCCGCCCGGCGAAACCCGCATGTTGTTCGAAATCCGCGTGGTGGGCGCCTCGTGGTATCTCGACACCTTTGTCAAAGGCGCCGGCTATAGCCAGGTCCTGGTCGATCCGGCCCGGCTGCATCCGCTAGGGCGCTGGTACCATGTCGCGCAGACCTATGACGGCACCACCTATCGCAGCTATGTCAACGGCGTGCTGGAAGGCGAGGCGCGCGTGGCCTTTGCGCCGCAGGGGCCGGGCAGCAGCAGCGTGGGCATGCGCCGCAATGGGGTGAACCACTTCCACGGCGCGATTGCCCTGGCGCGGTTCACCACTGCGGCGCTTGCTCCCAAGGCGTTTCTGCCCGCGCCATCACCGCGCTGATCGCGCCGCGCCTAGGGTGTGTGGGGATTCAGGCCAGGGTGGCGCGAGAATGGCTGATTTTCGCGACCTGGAGCGCAGCGTACTTTTGGTACGTGAGCACGGGAAGCGCGAAAAGCGGCCGTTCGCAGCCCGCCATGGGCGCAATCCCCACACACCCTAGCGCACCACGTAGAAATCGATCTCCACATGGTCGGGCTTGCGGATGCCCCGCGCGACGAACACGGCGCGGTTCATCCACGCGAACGGGCCGGCCCGGGCGGCCAGGCGGGGTGTGGTGCGGAAGTAATAGGCGTCGCTCGGCACATCTTCGCCCCGTGCAATGCGCTCGGTCACTGCGGTGCTGGCCACGCGCACGCCGGGGTTGTTGACATCCACCACCGTGCCATCGGCCGCCTGCAGGAAATAGCGGGCATCCACCTGGGTCAATCCATCGGGCAGGATGGTCTGCCAATCACCGCCGCCGGGCAGGACGCGGCCGTGGAACAGCGGCCCATCCACGCTGCCGCCGGTGATGGCGATGAACCGCCTACGCCCGCCGCCG
>NZ_KE148433.1:1033-1582 GCF_000410615.1 Novosphingobium sp. B-7
ATCTCGCCCTGCTCCACCGCCGGGGCCAGCGTGACCTTGGCGGTGAACGCGTATTCCAGGGTGGGCGCTGGCGCTGCCGGGGCCGCCCGCGCGGCTGGCGCGATGCCTGAAATGGTGGTGGCCACTGTCATGGCCAGGGCCATCGCCCATGTCCGCCCGATCATCCTGTTGTCCTCTCCCGTGGTATGTCTGTGTTCGTCAATGGGCGCCCAGCGCCTTGGCGCGATGATCGCGGCGGACCGCCATGGCCGCGGCCAGCCACAGCGCCGCTGCGGCGGAAAAGCCGGCAAGGCTGCCGCCCAGGGGCGCGGCCAGGGCAAATCCGGCCAGTGCTGCCACGATCAGCGCGCCGCCCAGCAGGAAAAACGGGCGGAAGCGCGCAGCCTGGGCGATTGGCAGGAAATGCAGCCCCACCACCAGCGCCATCGCCGGCAGCAAGAGATCGGGGCGGTGCAGGTTCATCACGATGTTGCCCGCCAAGAACAGGCCCAGGCCTTCGCCGATGCTGCTCCACATGATGGCCTTTTCCACGTGCGGGGCAGGCTTGAT
>NZ_KE148433.1:1712-2006 GCF_000410615.1 Novosphingobium sp. B-7
GACCGCGCCGAAAAAGCCCATGATCAGCGCGCCCCATGCCCCCACGCGGTGTCTCCTTCGCGATCGCTCAAGCGCATGATAGGCAGGAATATCCTGGCCGTATATGCGCCAATGCAACGGGCCGCCCGCGGGAGGGAAAATGTCAGACCGGATTGCCATCGACGATGCCGCCGCCCGCCGTCTGTTGCGCCTGATCCACGATGCCGCCATCGCCGCCAGCCAGCCGGCCGCGATCATGCACCGGCATGTGCCACCGCCGCCCGCCGGGCGCTGCGTGGTGATCGGCGCGGGCAA
>NZ_APCQ01000229.1:0-2294 GCF_000410615.1 Novosphingobium sp. B-7
CGGGCGGCCTTGGCCATGGCATCGGCATCGGGCCGGCCTAGCGCCTTGAGCGCCAAGGCATAGCGCGCGCGGCCGGGATTGGTCAGCGGCGGGTGCCGATCGAAATAGGCCACCGTGGCGCGCACGTCGCCACCGCCGCCCGCGCCAACCTCGCGATCGAGCGCGCCTTCGGCATAGCGGCGCAGGCGCTCTTCCTCGGGGAAACCCGGGTAGGTCAGCAGGAAGCCGGCATAATCGGAAAAGGCAAAGCGGTTGGAAGAAGTGAGCAGTTCCCAGCGCGATATGGCCAGGGCCATCGGCCCCTGCTGCCCGGCGACCAGTTGCGCGCGGGCGCGGTCCCAGGCGCTGCCATCCGTGTCGGGCCCGGCATCGCTGGCGTGCGTGGGCATTGACAGCGCCACCAGCGCGGCCAGCCCACACAAGCCATTGCGCAGGGCGTGGGAGACGGGGATTCGGGGCATGTCCATGGTGGACATCGTCGTTGTGGCCTCCTTATCCGGCGCTGAATGTCTTTTTGCCGTGGCAAAGCAAAGTTTGCTGGGCCGATGTTTGACGGACCCATGTTTGCCGGGGTAAGCGCCCCACGGCAAGCGTCGAGACCTGCCCAGAACCGCATTGTGCGACAAGACGAGGGATAATGTCCATGTTTTCCGGCTCCATTCCGGCATTGGTGACACCGTTTCGCGATGGAGCCGTTGACGAGAAAGCATTTCGCCGTCTGGTCGACTGGCAGATCGAAAACGGTTCGTCCGCGCTGGTGCCCTGTGGCACCACCGGTGAAGCATCGACCCTGTCGAACGCCGAGCACCACCGCGTGATCGAGCTGTGCGTGGAACAGGCCGCCGGCCGCGTGCCGGTGATCGCCGGGTGCGGCAGCAACGACACGATGAACGCGCTGCTGCACATGACCTTTTCCAAGAAGTGCGGCGCCCAGGCGGCGCTGTGCGTGGCGCCCTATTACAACCGCCCGAGCCAGGCCGGCCTGATCGCGCATTTCAGCTATCTGGCGGAAAACAACGACCTGCCGATCATTCTTTACAACGTTCCGGGCCGCACGGTGACCGACATCCTGCCCGAAACGGTGTGCGAGTTGGCCAAGCGCTATCCCGACAAGATCGTCGGCATCAAGGACGCCAGTGGCGATCTTTCGCGCGTGACCGACCACCGCATGGGTATCGGCAAGCATTTCTGCCAGCTTTCGGGCGATGATGAACTGGCCCTGCCGGCCAATGCCGCCGGGGCGGTGGGCTGCATTTCGGTGACGGCGAATGTCGCGCCCAAGCTCTGCGCCGAATTCCAGGCGGCCTGCGCGGCCAACGACCTCGCCCTGGCGCGCGAGTTGAACGACAAGCTCTATCCGCTGCACTACGCCATGTTCGAAGATGCCTCGCCGGGGCCGGTCAAGTATGCGCTGTCGCGCGTGCACGAATGGATGGGCGAGGAACTGCGCCTGCCGATGGTTCCGTGCAGCGACGCCGCGCGCCAGGCGGTGGATGCCGCGCTGGAGCATGCTGGCCTGGTGTAAGCGGCTGGATTGAAGTAATTTCTCCCCTCCTCGTCAGAGGAGGGGCCGGGGGTGGTGCTGGCCCTTACGCCATTGTTCCACCACCCCCCGACCCCCTCCTCTGAAGAGGAGGGGGAGTTTCTTTTCAGATCAAGCCTTTGGCCTTGAGCGAGGTGTGGCCTTCGCGGCCGATGATCACGTGATCGTGCACGGTCACGCCCAAAAGCCGCGCGGCCTCCATGATCTTGTGGGTGATCTGAATGTCGGCGCGGCTCGGCTGGGTGCTGCCCGAGGGATGGTTGTGCACCAGGATCAGCGCGGCCGCGCCGATTGCCAGGGCCTTGGCAATGATCTCGCGCGTGTAGATCGCGCTTTCGTCCAGCGTGCCATCACTCACGATCTGGTCGAGCAGCAGGCGGTTCTGGGTGTTGAGATAGAGCACGCGCACGCGTTCGTGGTTCAGGTGCGCCATGTCGATGGTGAGATAGTCGATCAGTGCCTGCCAGCTGGAAAGCACGGGCATTTCCTGCACTTGCGCGCGGGCCAGGCGCCGCGCGGCAACGCCGGCGATGCGCAGCGCGGCAGCGGCGGCCTCCTTGATGCCGGGCACCGCCTGCAACGCGCGCGGATCGGCGTTGAACACGCCGGGCAACGAGCCGAAGCGCTGCAGCAGCATGCGCGCCAGCGGCTTTACGTCCATGCGCGGGATCACGGTCATCAGCAGGGCCTCGATCACCTCGTGATCGGCCAGGGCATCGTCGCTGCCGCTCAGCAGGCGGCGGCGCAGGCG
>NZ_KE148434.1:0-8743 GCF_000410615.1 Novosphingobium sp. B-7
CTGCTGGCCCAGCTGCCCGCGCTGCGCGCGCAGATCGATGCCGAGGAAGCTGCTGCGCGCACCGGCATGCACTGTGCCACGCCGCAGGCCGAGCCTGGCTGCGGCGTGGCGGTGCACTATCTTGCCTGGGCGCTGCGCGACGTGGCGCCGGCCGCCGTGTTTCGCGCGCTGATCCTGGCGTTTGCCTTGGCCGAAGCCGATCCGCGCTTTGTCGGCGTCAATATCGTCCAGCCCGAAGACTGGCCGGTGGCGCGCGCGGATTACGATCTGCACATGGCGATGTTCCGCTTCCTGGCGCAGCGCCATCCCGGCGTTGCCATTTCCATGCACGCCGGTGAACTCGCCTTCGGCCAGGTGCCGCCGGCAGACATGCGCGATCATATCGCAAAGGCGGTGGCGGCCGGCGCCCGGCGCATCGGCCACGGCGTGGATATCGCGTTTGAAGACCAGGGCAGCGAGACGCTGGCGCAGATGGCGCGCCAGGGCGTGGCTGTGGAGATCAACCTCACCAGCAACGCCGTGATCCTGGGCGTGAAAGGGCCTGTGCATCCGCTCTCGCTCTATCGCCGCCATGGCGTGCCGGTGGTTCTTGCCACCGATGATCAGGGCGTGCTGCGCACCGACATCACCAACGAGTTCCAGCGCGGCGTGCAAGAGCAGGGCCTGGGCTATGGCGATCTCAAGGCCATGGCGCGCGCCTCTCTGGAATACAGCTTCGTGCCGGGCGCCAGCCTGTGGCGCGATCACCACGTCGGGCAATGGGCCGCGCCGTGTGGTGGCACGGGGCAGGCTGCCTCAGCCACGCCGTGCCGCGCGCTGCTGGCGGCCAGCGAAAAGGCGCGCCTGCAGATGGCGTTGGAACAGCGGCTGGAGGCGTTTGAGGACGACGCTATCAAGGCCGCCGTAATCAATAATAAAAAGTCATAAAAACAAGATCATGCCCAGGGAGGGGCGTGAAGGCAGAAAAACAGCAACGGACGGCACGCCCATGGCGGCGTGGCCCGATCATGGGGGTTACGAAGAATGAGCATGTTTCAAGCACGGCTGCACCAGCCCAAGCCCGCGCGCCGCGCGATGGTCGCTCTCGCTCTGCTGGCGGGAACCGCGCTGGCCCGGCCGGCCTTGGCCGACCAGGCCGCACCGGCACCCGAAGCCGGCGATGAAAAGCCCGAGATCGTCGTGTCCGGCTCGCTCGGCGCGCTGCCGCTGAAGGATGTCGGCTCTGTTTTCGGGTTCGACAAGACGCTGGCCGAAACGCCGCGCGCGGCATCGTCGGTAAGCTCGGAACAGCTCGAACGCTTTGGCATCACGCAGATCTATGACCTGGTCAGCCAGGTGCCCGGCACGTTTACCAGCTCGTTCTTCGGCACCGGCGGCGCGCTCGATATTCGCGGCACGCCCGGCGAAGTCTATTTCCGCGGCATGCTGCGCCTGGAAAATCCCGGCAACTATCCCACCCCGATTGCCGCCGCTGATCGCATCGACATCGTGCGCGGCCCGGCCTCGCCGATCTATGGCCCGTCCAAGACCGGCGGCTACATGAACTTCGTGCCCAAGACGGCGCGCGCCGCCAATGGCACTTATGCCCCCGATCCGCATGGCTTCATCGCCTATGACACCGGCAGCTGGGCCCGCAGCGTGCTCAAGGGCAGCATCACTGGACCGGGCCGGATCGGCGATCACCAGTTCGGCTACAGCCTCTATGCCGAATCCGAGGATTCGGGCAGCTATTACCGCAACATCCACCCGCGCAACCTGGTGCTCTCGGCCGCGTTCGACACCGACATTACCAGCAACCTGCGCACCGAATTCGGCGGCATGTATCAAAAGTTCCGCGGCCAGCAAAACGGCGGCTGGAACCGCCTGTCGCAAGACCTGATCGACAACGGCAATTACGTCACCGGTAATGCCAGCAATTACATCACTGACAAGAATGGCAACCTGGTCAATATCGCTGCCGACGGAATGATCACGCGCGCCGAAGCGCGGGCGGCCAACGGCGGCAAGGGCCTGAGCATCTTCGGTTCGTTTGGCTGCGGCGGCGGCATCGGCGCTTCGGGCTGGACCGACGCCTGCCTCAAGGCCAACTATCCCGACCTCGCGCTGGTCAACCCCGGCACCACCAAGCTGAGCAAGCGCGACACGCTGACCGGCCCCAATGACAAGCTCAACAACGATCAGAAGACGTTCTATTTCGACCTGATCTGGACCGGGCCGGGCAAGCTGGAGATCAAGAACCAGGTCTTCTACGACGGCACCAAGAACCTCAACGAGAACTACTACGGCTTCTCGCAAAAGATCGATTCCTACGTTCTGGAAGACAAGGTGGTGATCAGCGACAGCTTCACCACGTCTGCCGGCAAGTTTTCGATCCAGGCAGCCCCCTCGCTGCGCTACACCAAGTTCAACTTTGCCGATGACTTTGGCGTCGAACTGTGGAACCGTCCCGATATCACCACGGGCTATACCGCGGCATCCACCCGCCAGCTTTCCACCGACTGCGATTGCAACTATTCCGACTATCTCAAGGGCCACTATCTCGACGTCGGTCTGGCCGGGCTGGTCGATGCCGATTTCGATTTCGGCCTCGACGTGATTGCCGGCCTGCGCTGGGACCATGTCCACGCCACGTCCACCGCGCTGCTTACCAAGTATGATCCGGCCGATTATCCCAGCGTGGCGCAAGCCACCGGCAACAACAGCGGCCTGTCGTGGAACGCCAGCGTTTCCTACAAGACGCCGATCGGCATCATTCCCTATGTCACCGCGTCGCGCCAATCGACGGTGGTCGCCGGTGAAGGCGCCGAAATCCAGCCGACCGCGATTGCCGGGGGCACGTTCCTGTCGGCCTCGCGCCTCTATGAAGCCGGCATCAAGGGTGAGTTCCTCGACAAGCGGCTCTATGCGGCGCTGTCGGTCTACAAGCAGGAGCGCACCGACGTCGTTTCCGACAGCCCGCTGACCAACCAGTCGATCCGCACCAAGGGCGTGGAAGCGGAACTGCGCTGGGCGATCGACAAGCACGCGCTGGTCACCGCGAACTACACCTATATCGACGTGGTGAATATCTCGGCGCTCACCAGCGGCGGCTATTTCAACTACTTCGGCATCGGTGACATGGTGAACGTCAAGGATCCGTCGCTCTATCTCGGCGGCAGCCAGATCGGTTACCTGTTCCCCTCGACCAACGCCCAGGCGCGGCGTCCCGGCATTCCGCACAACGTGGTGTCGGCCACCGGCACCTATGCCTTTGACAACGGCATCGCGATCAACGCCGATGTCAGCCACGTGGACTCGGTCTTCTCCAGCTATAGCCAGACGGTGCGCCTGCCGGCCTATTGGCTGGTCAATGCCGGTGCTTCGTTCACCACGGGCCACTGGATGTTCCGTGCCGTGGTCAAGAACCTCAACAACGCGCGCTATTTCCGGGCCGGTGGCCAGGATCTGTTCGGGGCCGATATCGCCCTGCCGCAGGTGCCGCGCAATTTCCAAGCGACCATTCAGTACAAGTTCTGATCCTCAGTACAGGGCGGCAATATTTTGCCGCCCTGTCAATTGCCTATCGGATATTCATGATGTTGCAGATGAAGGGCCTGCGCCACGCGGCCATCGCCTTGGCGCTCGCTGGTATGGCCACTGGCGCCCGTGCCGCCACCACTCCGGCCGTTCCGCCTGCGGTAGCCAAGGCCTTGCAGTGCAGGCCGGGCGCGGCCTGCACTGCAAAGATCCCGGTCAAGGTGGTGATCGTCACCATGTTCGAAGTGGGGCAGGACACGGGTGATGAGCCTGGCGAATTCCAGTTCTGGCGCGAGCGGCGCAAGCTGGACGTGCGCATTCCGTTCCCGCAATCACACCACGATCTCTTCTACAATCCCGACAGCCAGATCCTGGGCATGGTGACGGGCATGGGCTCGATCCGCTCGGCCACGGCCACGCTGGCACTGGGGCTCGATCAGCGGTTCGATCTGTCGCACGCCTATTGGCTGGTGGCCGGCATTGCCGGGGTTGACCCGCACCAGGCCACGATCGGCTCGGCCGTGTGGGCGCATTATCTGGTCGATGGCGATCTGGCGCACGAGATCGATGCCCGCGAAATTCCTGCCGATTGGAAGAGCGGCTATTTCGCGCTGCATTCCAATGGGCCCAATGACACAGTACGCGACAAGCGGCCGCAACAGGCGAACGAGGGCGAGATGTTCGCGCTCAACCCCGCGCTGGCCGATTGGGCCTATGGCCTGACCAAGGACATGGCGTTGCCCGACAGCGCGCAACTGGCCGCCGCGCGCGCGCCGTTCACCGGCATGGTCCCGGCGCAGTCTCCGCCGCGCGTGATGACCGGCGACAACCTGGCCGCGATGACCTTTTGGCACGGCGGCATGATGACGCAGTGGGCGCACGATTGGGTGGATTTCTGGACGGGAGGGAAAGGCGTGTTCGTCACCTCTGCCATGGAAGAAACCGGCACGTTCCAATCGATCGACTATCTTGCGCGGATCGGCCGGGCCGATCGCGACCGAGTGATGGTGCTGCGCGGCGCGTCCAACTTCACCATGCCGCCGCCCGGTGTGGCGCCTGCTGACTATCTGCTCAAGGAAAACAACAACTATTCCGGCATGCGCGCCTCGCTCGAAGCGCTCTATACCGTCGGATCGAAAGTGGTGGATACGCTGCTGGCGGATTGGCCGCGCTATGCCAAGGCCCCGCCCAAGTGAGCAGCGGCGGCCTGCATAGCGGGGCGATCATCCATGCCGATGTGCTGGCAACGATGGACGATGCCGGCACCGAGATTGCCGATGGCGCGATGATCTGGCGCGACGGCGCCATCGTCGCCTGTGGTCCCACTGCCGATCTGGCGCCGCAACTGGGCGGGCTTGACGCCATAGACGCGCGTGGCTGCGTCGTCACGCCTGGCCTGGTCAACACGCACCACCACCTCTACCAGTCGCTCACCCGCGCAGTGCCGGGCTGCCAGGATGCCTCGCTGTTCGGCTGGCTCAAGACGCTCTACCCCATCTGGGCGCGCTATACGCCCGATGATGTCTTTGCCGCCACGCGGCTGGGCCTGGCCGAACTGGCGCTGTCGGGCTGTACGCTGTCTTCCGATCACCTCTACCTCTTTCCCAACGGCGTGCGGCTGGAAGACACGATCGCCGCGGCGCAGACCATCGGCATCCGCTTTCACCCCACGCGCGGGGCGATGAGCGTGGGCGAAAGCCTGGGCGGCCTGCCGCCAGACAGCCTGGTCGAGGCCGAACCGGCCATCCTCGATGACATGATCCGCGTGATCGATGCATTCCACGATGCCGGCGAGGGCGCCATGGTCCGCGTCGGCGTGGCGCCGTGCTCGCCCTTTTCGGTAAGCCGTGAACTGATGCGCGATGCCGCGATCTTGGCGCGCGACAAGGGTGTGATGATGCACACCCACCTGGCCGAAGACGCCGACGACGTGCGCTATAGCCTGGAGAAGTTCGGCTGCCGCCCCGGCGACTATGCCGAGAGCCTGGGCTGGACCGGGCCGGATGTGTGGCATGCCCATTGCGTGCAGCTCGATCCCAACGAAATCGCCCTGTTTGCCCGCACCCGCACCGGGGTGGCGCATTGCCCCTGCTCGAACTGCCGCCTGGGATCGGGGATCGCGCCCGTGCGCGGCATGCTCGATGCCGGCGTGCCGCTCGGCCTGGGCGTCGATGGTTCCGCATCGAGCGACAGCGGGCACCTTTTGGCCGAGGCGCGCCAGGCCATGCTGCTGCAGCGCGTGGCTGGCGGGGCCGGTGCGCTTTCCGCGCGCGAGGCCCTGCGTATGGCAACACGCGGCGGCGCCGAGATTCTCGGCCGGCACGATTGTGGCCAGTTGCACCCAGGCAAACGCGCCGACCTGGCCATCTGGCCCGTGGCGCAGATCGCCTCGACCGGGAGTTGGGACGCGCTGGCAGCGCTGGTCTTTGCCCCGCCGGCAGGGCCGCGCGATGTCTTCGTCGAAGGGCGCGGCGTGGTGCGCGGCGGCGAACTGGTGCTGTCGGCCCAGGCAGAGGTTGTGGCCGGCGCGCAAGCGGCGCTCGCCCGGCTGATGGCATAGGAACAGATGATCGGCATGACGGAGGCAGCCATGGCAACAGCAGCGATACCCGAAAGCGCCGTGCCCCTATCCGGGCCGACCGACGCGCAACGCCGCGATCCGGCCTATGTGCCACGGCTGCCCATGGCGGTGGCACTGGGCGTGCAGCACGTGCTGGCGATGTTCGTTTCCAACATCACGCCGCCGATCATCGTGGCGGGCGCGGCCGGGTTCGGCTTTGGCTCGGCCGATCCCTCGGCGCTGATCTACATGATCCAGGCGGCCATGCTCTTCGCTGGCGTCGCCACGCTGTTGCAGACCGTGGGGCTGGGGCCGATCGGCGCGCGCCTGCCGCTGGTGCAGGGTACCAGCTTTGCCTTCATTTCGGTGATGATCCCGATCGTGGCCGGCAAGGGCGTGGAGGGCATGGCCGCGCTGACCACTGCCGCGTTCCTGGCTGGGTTGCTCCATGCCGGGCTCAGCCGCCTGGTCGGGCCGATCCGCTTTGCCCTGCCGCCGCTCGTCACCGGGCTGGTCGTGCTGATGATCGGGCTGTCTTTGGTGCGCGTGGGCGTGGAATATGCCGCAGGCGGGGTGACGCTGCGCGGGCTGCCGGCCTATGGAGCGGCGTCGAGCTGGCTGCTGGCCGGGGTAGTCGTGTTCGCCACGCTTGGCCTCAAGTTCTTCGGGCGCGGCGTGCTCTCAACTGCTGCCGTGCTGCTTGGCCTGCTCGCTGGCTATGGCGTGGCGCTGGCTATGGGCCGCGTGGATTTCGCCCCCGTCGCGCAGGCGCACTGGCTGATGCTGCCGCGTTTCCTAGCGTTTGGCTGGGAACTGTCACCCTCGGCCATCCTCGGCTTCTGCCTGATCGGCTTCGTCTCGTCGATCGAATCGATCGGTGATGTCGAGGCGATCTGCGAAAACGGGGCAGGGCGGCGCGCCACCGATCAGGAAGTGATGGGCGCGGTGGCCGCCGACGGCGTGGGCACGGCGCTCTCTGCCCTGTTCGGCGCCATGCCCAACACCACGTTCAGCCAGAACGTGGGCCTGATCGCCATGTCGGGCCTGATGAGCCGCTTCGTGGTGACACTGGGCGCGTTGTTCCTGATCCTGTGCGGCCTGCTGCCCAAGATCGGCGCGGTGATCACCACTGTCCCGATCGAAGTGCTGGGCGGGGGCGTGATCGTGATGTTCGGCATGGTCGCGTCCTCCGCGCTCGCCATGCTGTCGAGCGTCGCATGGAACCAGCGCAACATGCTGGTGGCCGGCACCGCGCTCTCGGTCGCGCTCGGGCTCCAGCTTGAGCCAGAGGCACTAGGCCACCTGCCGGAAACGGCGCGGATACTGCTGTCATCGGGCGTCATGCCGGTGGCCGTGATCGCGCTGGTGCTCAACCTGGTGCTGCCCAAAGAGATTTAACCGCGCGCATTTTTGCAACAGAGCGTGAGAATCATTGCGTTTGATCGAACACCGCCGCGCCGCCATCATGGCGCCATCGCGTTGAAACGATAAGGTAATGCTGCCCATGGCCACGGCCCCGCTCGCATCTTTCGAACCGGTCCTCCCGCATGGTTGCACGTATACGCCGCAGGATTGGGCCATCCTGTCGCGCCATTGGTATCCCGTTGCCCTGGCGCGCGAGGTAGGCGAGGCACCGATCAAGGCGCGGCTGCTCGATCAACCTTTGGTGCTCTATCGCGCCCAGGATGCGCTGGTCATCGCGCCCGACCGTTGCCCCCATCGCGGCGTTCCGCTCAGCATGGGGCGGGGCAACGGACGCGGGGTGGAATGCCCCTATCACGGGCTGACCTTTGGCGCCGGCGGGCGCTGCGTGCATATTCCTGCGCAACCGCAACGGTCGATCCCAACGCAGTTCCACCTTCACACCTATCCGGCAGTGGAACGCTACGGCCTGATCTGGACCTGCCTCGATCCTGCAGCGGGCGCACCAGACGCAGACGCGATCATTGCCATGCCACATTGGGAAGAAGCGGGCTTTCAGCAGATTGTCTGCCCGTGGATCGATATTCGCGGCTCGGCCGGGCGGCAGATGGAGGGCTTTCTCGACGTCGCGCATTTTGCCTTCATCCACAGCGAAAGCTTTGCCGATCCCGATAATGCCCAGGTGCCCGATTATCGGCCGCGCCGCACGGCGCAGGGTTTCGAGGCGGAATATTGGAGCAACGTGGCCAACTATCCCAAGGGGGTGGACAAGGCGCCGCCGGGCTTTCGCTGGCTGCGCCACTTCCGCTGCCATGTTCCGTTCACGGCCACGCTCGAAGTCCATTTCCCCGGCGATGATCGAATGGTGATCCTCAATGCGGCATCGCCGGTTTCAGCCACGGAAACCCGCCTGTTCGTGCCGATTGCCCGCAATTTCGATACCGATCTGCCGGTGCAGGGCGTCTATGACTTCAACCGCCAGGTGTTCGAGGAAGACCGCGCCATGGTAGAGGCGCAATGGCCCGCGCAACTGCCGCTCGATCCCAGCGCCGAAGCGCATCTGACCGCTGACATGAGTTCGATGTTCTATCGCCGCGCGTTGCGCGACCTCGGCCTGCGCGGCGGCTGATCCGACGGGCTGGGTTGGCGGAGGGGGTGGGATTCGAACCCACGGATGCTTGCACATCGGCGGTTTTCAAGACCGCTGCAATCGACCACTCTGCCACCCCTCCGGCGCACCGCCGA
>NZ_KE148434.1:8760-9366 GCF_000410615.1 Novosphingobium sp. B-7
TGCGATGCGCAAAGAGGTTTTGCACGGTCATCCTCGCAAAATGCGCAAAAGGGGCGATTTTCGGCAGGCTTGGCGCCTCACCTGGGCGCGGGGGTGTTCCATTGTCGGGCAAGGCATGCAAGACAGCCTGCAATGATGGCCCAACCGATCCCTTTCGTTTCAACCGTTAATTCTTCGCGCCCGATGCCGGCCGCCGCGTGGGGCCGCAGGGCCTGGCGCCGCCTGGCGATGGGCGGGGCTTTGGCACTGGCGGCGCTGGCTGGGCCGGCCGTGGCGCAAGACAGTGAAGAGGCCGGCTTTCAGGGCTATCTGCAACTCCTGGCTGCCAAGGCACGCGGCGCCGGGGTGCGCGAGCAGACCATTGCCAGCGTTCTGCCCGGGCTCACGTTCAATCCGCGCGTGATCGCCTTCGATCGCAGCCAGCCCGGCGGCGCGCAGTCGGGCGGGGGCACGCCCTCGTTCGAGCCGTATCGCCGGCGCCATGTGGATTCGGTGCGGATTGCCAAGGGGCGGCGCATCTATGCCGAATCGATGCAGCAGATCGAGGCCGTCAGCCGCCGCTATGGCGTGCCCGGCCCGGTGATCCTGGCGATCTGGGGGCATGAG
>NZ_KE148434.1:9397-10166 GCF_000410615.1 Novosphingobium sp. B-7
CGATTTCGATTTGCCGCGCTCGCTCGCCTCGCTCGCCTTTGAAGGACGGCGGCGCGATCTGTTTGCCGACGAATTCGTCGCCGTGCTCAAGATGATCGATCGCGGCGTGCCCCGGCAAAAGCTGGTCGGCAGTTGGGCCGGCGCCTTTGGCAATCCGCAGTTCCTGCCCAGTGTCTATCTGCGCGTGGCCCAGGATGCCGATGGCGATGGCCTTCCCGATATCTGGGCGAGCCGGGCCGATACCATCGCCTCGATCGCCAACTATTTCCGCGATGCCGGCTGGCGCCAGGGCGAACCCTGGGGCTTTGCCGTGACGGCGCCGGCCGGGCTCGACCGCAGCCGCCTGGGCACGGCGCTGGTCAGCCCGCGTTGCCCGCTGGTGTTTGCCCGGCACAGCCGCTGGCGCACCCTGCGTGAATGGCGCGCCATGGGCATCACGCCACAGGCCGGCGTCTGGCCGGCCGGCGACGATACGCTCGCCACGTTTTTCGAGCCGGACGGACCAGGGCGCACCGCCTATTTGCTAACCGGAAATTATCGGGTCATCCTAGATTACAACTGCTCGAACTTTTACGCCCTGTCCGTGGGATTGCTCGCCGATGAAATCAGCCGCTGATCGCCTTCGCCTGACCGCCGCCGCCCTGGCCATCCCCTTGATGCTGAGCGGTGGCACAGCGCAGATGGCCTTTGCCCAAGCGGTCAGCGGCCCGGCCGCCGATTACCCCATGGTACTGGGCGCTCCGTTCGCGGTTGGCGGGGTGACCTATAC
>NZ_KE148434.1:10176-10593 GCF_000410615.1 Novosphingobium sp. B-7
GATGAACTATGATGCGGTTGGCTATGCCGTGCCCGATGCCGCAGGCGGGGGCGGGATCAGCGGCGCGCATCGCACGCTGCCATTGCCGAGCTATGTCGAAGTGACCTCGCTTGATACCGGGCGCACGATCCTGGTGCGGCTGGAACGGCGCGGGCCGATGGAAGGCGATGGGCTGGTGGCACTTTCGCCCGGCGCGATCGCGCAGCTCGGGCTGAGCGGCGCGCATTCGCCGGTGCGCGTGCGCCGCGTCAACCCGCCAGAGGGCGAACGCGCATTGCTGCGCAATGGGCAACAGGCGCCTGCCCGCATGGATACGCCGCCCGGACTGCTCACCGCGCTCAAGCGCAAGCTCGGCATTCTCCCGCCGGCCGAGCCCAAGCCCGAATTGCTCGCCGCCGCCCTGGCCGGTAAACAGCC
>NZ_KE148435.1:0-48736 GCF_000410615.1 Novosphingobium sp. B-7
CTTGCCCGGCGCGCGTGGCGCCGCGCCGGCGTTGGCCGCCGGCACCGACGCCGGGGACTGGCTGGCCTATGGCCATACCTGGGCCGGCACCAAGTGGTCGCCGCTCGCGCAGTTGACCCCGGCCAATGTCAGCGGACTCAAGCAGGTCTGGCGGATGGACACCGGCGACAGCCGCCGCCCGGGGGACCCGGAAGAAATCACTTATGAACTCACCCCGATCAAGGTCGGCGATACGCTCTATGCCTGCACCCCGCACAATATCGTGCTGGCGCTCGACGCCGAAACCGGGGCAGTGCGCTGGCGCTATGATCCGCACATGCAGGTGCCCAGCCATGTTCAGCACCTGACCTGCCGGGGCGTATCGTATCACGATGCCAACTGGCCCGGCGCCACGCGCAGCGCCGATGGATCGTGCCCGCAGCGGATCATCATGGCCACGGCCGATGCCCGCCTGATCGCGCTCGACGCGCATACCGGGCGGCTGTGCCCCGGCTTTGGCAAGGGTGGCGCCGTCAACCTTGCCGTCACCGGCCCCGGCCTCAAGCCGGGCTGGTTCCAGTTCACCTCGGCCCCGCTGGTAACGCGCGGCCTCGTCGTGGTGGGCGGGGCGATCTATGACAACGCGTCGATCCATATGCCCTCGGGCGCGATCCAGGCTTTTGACATCGCCACCGGCAAGCCGGTGTGGGCGTTCGATCCCGGCCGGCCGGAAGACACCGCTCCCCTCGGGCCGAACCATCCCCCCGTGCCCTCCACCCCCAACAGCTGGAGCACGGCGGCGGCCGATGAAGACCTTGGCCTCATCTACCTGCCGATGGGCATGGGCGCGATCGACCAGTGGGGCGGCAACCGCCCGCCCAATACCGAGCGCTTTGCCACCTCGATTCTGGCGCTCGACATCAAGACCGGCAAGGCGCGCTGGGTGTTCCAGACCGTGCACCACGATCTGTGGGACATGGACGTACCGGCCCAGCCCGCGCTGGTTGACCTGACCATTCCCGGCAAGGGCCGCGTGCCCGCGCTGGTGCAATCGACCAAGACCGGCAACATCTTCGTGCTCGATCGCCGCACCGGCTTGCCCGTCCAGCCGGTACACGAAATGCGCGTGCCCGGCGGCGCAGCGCCAGGCGATTTCACCTCGCCCACCCAGCCGATTTCGGCAATCTCGCTGATGCCGCCGCGCATTCGCGAGGCAGACATGTGGGGCGCCACGCTGTTTGACCAGATGGCCTGCCGCATCGCCTTTCGCCGCTATCGCCACGAAGGGCCGTTCACCCCGCCCTCGACCCGCGGCACATTGGTGTTTCCCGGCAATTTCGGGGTGATGGACTGGGGCGGCCTCGCCATCGATCCGGTGCGCCAGGTGGCTTTTGCCCATCCCAACTACATGGCCTTTGTCGATCGCCTGATCCCGCAGCGGCCGGGCGCAGGCAATGGCAAGGACGGGCCGGCGGGTGCATCCGATCGCGGCGGTTCGGCCGAACATGGCTTCAATCCCAACGCCGGCGCGCCGTTCGCCGTGTCGATGGGGCCATTCCTCTCGCGCCTTGGCCTGCCGTGCCAATCGCCGCCGTGGGGCTATGTCGCCGGGATCGATCTTGTCACCGGCAAGGTGGCGTGGCGCCATGCCAACGGCACGATCCGTGATGAAACGCCGCTGCCCATTCCGCTCAAGCTGGGCGTGCCCTCGCTCGGCGGGCCGATGATGACCGGCGGCGGGCTCTCGTTCATGGCCGCCTCGCTCGACTATTACCTGCGCGCCTATGACACCACCACCGGCCGCGTGCTGTGGCGCGCACGGCTGCCCGCTGGGGCCCAGGCCACGCCGATGACCTATCGCTCTCCGGCCAGCGGGCGGCAGTTCGTGGTGGTGGTGGCCGGCGGCCACGGTTCGCTGGGCACACGGCTGGGCGATTCCATCATTGCCTATGCCCTGCCCAAATCCTGATCTCGCCTGAAAGGGCAGCTTGCCGGGCGGGGCGGTAATGGTGCTTTGCTCGGCCATGTCGATCACTGCCCTGCCCCGCCCGCTCGTTGTCCTTGGCCTTGCCGGCATTGCGCCGCAGGCGTTCTGCCTGCTGATGGTGCTCCATGGTGGCGAGGATCGCTGGACCGCGCTGGCCGCCGCCTGCTGCTATGCCGCGCTGATCCTGTCGTTTCTGGGAGGATTGTGGTGGATGGCCGGCATGCTGGCCGGGGTGAAGGAAGCCTGGTTCCACGTCTTGGCCGTGGTGCCCAGCCTGATCGGCTGGGCCATGCTGCTGCCCTGGTGCGTCGGCGCCCCTTGGCCACGGCCGGAACTGATGACGCTTGGCCTGCTGATCCTGGCCAGCCCGCTGGCAGACCGCGCGCTGGCGCGGCACGTGCAGTGGCCGGCAGGATGGCAGAGGCTGCGGTTGATGATGGCAACCGGGCTGGGGCTGCTGACAATGGCGATCGGGCTGTTGGCCTGACCGCATCCCGGATCGCGGCGCTGTTCAGGCCGGCTCTTCGTCCACGCGGTCTGTGGGATAGGCGCCCAGCGTTCCCAGCAGCACCGCAGCGGCAACAAAGCAGGCGATGCCGCCGAAAATTGCGCCGTCATAACTTTTCGTCAGGTCGAACGACCAGCCCGCCAGCGGCGCGCCCAGGGCTGCGCCCAGCGAAAAGCAGGACATGAGCAGGCCATAGATCGCGCCATAGGCCCGCATCCCGAAATAGCGGCTCGTCAGGTAGGCAACCAGATCGGTCTCGGCACCGGCGGCAAACCCCAGCAGCAGGATCGCCAAGGCCGTCATCGGCAGCGAAGGCCCTGCCAGGAACAGCAGCGCCAAGGCAGCGGCGGGCATCAGCAGGACGCAGCGCGCCACCAGGGTGCCCGGCAGCAGATCGAGCAGCAGGCCAATCACCACGCGCCCGACGATGACCGAAATCCCAAGCGATCCTGCCATCTTGGCGGCAAGGCCAGGGGTAAGACCGTGGTCAGCCAGGAACGGCACGAGATGAACGGTCGCGCCCGACTGGGCCACGATCAGAAGGAACACGCCGATGGCAATCTGCCAGAACTGGCGCGAGCGCAGTGCCTGCTGGCGCGTCAGGCCAGAACGGGGGTGCGGCACGGCGTCGCTGCGCCCTGACGGGCCTTCGCGCAGGCCGGCCGCGACCACTGGCATGACCACCAGCACGACCACGCCCGCCATCGCCAGATAGCCGCCGCGCGGCCCCCAGGTGGCGATGATCGCGGCCAGCAGCGGCGGCGCCGTCAGCGCGACAAGCCCAGTGCCCAGCAGCGTGAGGCCCAATGCCAGCCCGCGCCCGCGATCGAACAGTAGTGCGATCGGGCGCGTCCACGTGATCGGCGTTGTGCCAACCCCCAGAAATGCCAACGCGATCCAGGCCGCATAGAAAGCCGGCAGCGAGCCGAGCGCAGCGGCCAGCAAGGCAAAGCCGACGGCAAGGCCTGCCAGCGACACGAGCGCGATGCGGCGCACGCC
Organism: Novosphingobium sp. B-7; assembly: GCF_000410615.1. Taxonomy (NCBI): domain Bacteria; kingdom Pseudomonadati; phylum Pseudomonadota; class Alphaproteobacteria; order Sphingomonadales; family Sphingomonadaceae; genus Novosphingobium; species Novosphingobium sp. B-7. The sequence goes on from NZ_KE148435.1 coordinate 3,474, forward strand.
GAGCCGGTCGATCGCCGTTCCCAGAAACGGCGAGAGCAGGATTGCGCCCAGGCTGAGGCAGGTCATGCCCAGCCCGATCTGGCCGCGCGACCAGCCGTAGGCGGCGGAGAGCGGCGCAATGAACAGGCCGAAACTGTAGAACGGCAGCCCGGTGGTACCCACGCCCACGCCAAGCGCGGCAGCCAGCACGCTGCTCCACCCGCGGCGAAATTCCGACAGAGCCGATGGCGTTGCCGTCACCTGCGGTTTTGCTGCAACGCGCTGATCCATGTACCGCCTGCTCCTGTGCCGTTTGCCAGCTGATCCTAGGAAAATGTTGCCGCAACGCAACATCACCTACGCGCGGCTGATCGCCAGTCGGAGAGTCTTGCGCAAGCATCGGGCCTTCGCGCCGCTGATAGGGCCTATTCATCGGTGAAACGCTGCCAAGGCGTCACAACGAGAAAGACGAGGACAACATGAGGACTGCACTCTCCTTCAAGGGCCTCCTGCTGACAGGGGCCGGGCTTGCCATCCTGACGGCGAGCCCTTCGGCCTATGCCCAGAACGCCAGCGCCGCGCAGGACGAAGCCGCGAGCGACGGCCTGCAGGTGATCACCGTGACCGCGCAGCGCCGCAGCGAGAACCTGCAGGCCACCCCGGTCGCCGTCACCGCCTTTACCGGCGATTCCCTCAAGACCATGCAGGTCAGCTCGGTCCTCGACATGGCCCAGCATGTGCCCAACGTCTCGTTCACGTCGGCCTTGGCCAGTTCATCGAGCGTGGCGGCCTTCATCCGTGGCGCGGGCCAGGCCAACGCCGGCTTCGCCTTCACGGATTCGGCGGTCGGCTTCTATGTCGACGATGTCTATCACGCGCGCCTTTCCGGCACGAACCTGCTGTTCAACGACATCGACCGGATCGAGGTTCTGCGCGGACCGCAGGGCACGCTCTATGGCCGCAACAACCTGACCGGCGCGGTCAAGGTCGTGCGCAAGCAGGCCGACGGCACCACGTTCGGCTCGGCCGAGGGCAGCTATGGCAGCCGCGACTACAACGACCAGAAGGCTACCTTCTCCACCGCGATCGCCCCCGACAAGCTGGCCGTGATTGTCTCGGGCTTCCACCAGTACAAGGGCGACTACTATGATGCGCCCGCGATCGGCGGGAAGCGCGGCAAGGACGAACAATATGGCGCGCGTGTTGGCCTGGCCTGGATCGGCGACGGTCCGTTCAGCGCGAAGGCCAATGTATCCTACACCCATGAAAAGGGCGACGGCGCCGCGCAGATCAACTTCACCGAAGGGCTCAAGGAAACCGGCGGCGCCTTTGGCACCTATATCAGCCCGATCCCGTCTTCCAGTTTCAACGAGCAGATCAATGCCGACCTGACGCTGGGCTATGACTTTGACAATGGCCTCAAACTCAAGGCGATCACCGGCTACATCCGCGGCGACGATCGCTTCCGCTTCGACGTCTATGGCGGGCAGGTCGATGCCACCACCGGCGCCTACACCGCGGGCTTTGACCGCCGCAGCGACATGATCAACCACCAGTTCAGCCAGGAACTGCAGCTCTCGGGCGATGTCGGCGGGAACGTCCAGTTCATTCTCGGTGGCTATTACTTCCACGAGACCATCCGCCAGGTCTTCAACGACACCGTGCTGGGCTACCAGGTCCTGCCCGACACGATTCACCAGGTCACCAACAGCTATGCCGGCTTTGGCCAGGCGACCTGGCGCTTTGCCCCGCGGTTCTCGCTGACCTTGGGCGGCCGCTACACCCGCGAAACCAAGGACATCGACGCCACGCTGTCCAACGGCCTGTTCCTCCCCAGCCAGACGCTGACCGCCGTTGGCGGGCACCTGTCGTTCACGAACTTCAGCCCGAAGGGCGAGATCGATTTCCAGGCAACCCGGGACATCTTCATTTACGCCAGCATCTCGCGCGGCTTCCAGAGCGGCGGCTTCAACGCCTCGGTCGTTGCCAACCCGACGCTGTTCAACACGCCCTATGGCGCCGAGACGGTGACCGCTTATGAGGCGGGGATGAAGAGCGAATTCTTCGACCATCACCTGCGTGTCAACGCGGACTGGTTCGTCAATCGCTTTGGCGAAATTCAGACCAACACCTACATCGGCACTTCGGTGGTAACGCAGAACGCAGGCACGGCGCTGGTCCATGGCCCCGAACTGGAAGTGACGGCCGAGCCGGTCCACGGCCTCACGCTGTTCGGCAACGGATCGCTGACGCTGGACAAGTACCTCAAGCTCAACGCCAATACCGCCGCCGCGCGCGCCAACGCCGATGCCCTGCCGCGTGTGTCGAAGTGGCAATACAACATCGGCTTCAACGCGCGCCATAGCCTGGGCGGCGAGGGTATGGGGACGCTGCACGCGTCGAGCAGCCTGGCCTATCGCAGTTCCTACAACGTGGACCCGGGCCTTGTCGCGATTTCGCAGATGCCGGCACAGACGCTGCTCAATGCCGCAGTCGGCTGGACCTCGGACAACGGCAAGCTGGACGTGACGCTGTCGGCCGACAACCTCACCAACAATCGCTTCTACGTCACCGGCTCCAACTATGGCATCAACCGCAAGTCGCGCCTGCAAAACGAGCCGCGCCTGGTCAAGATCGCGGTATCCTACAAGCTCTAGTTCGCACCTTATCGACCATGCCCTTCCGTCTGTGCCCACGCGGACGGAAGGGCGTGACGCTGGGCGTCTGGTCTCAGATACCCTGGCCGCCATCGAGCGGGATCACTGCCCCGTTGACCATCGCTGCAGCGGGTGAACACAGGTACGCGGCCAGCGCCGCCACCTCTTCACGGGTAACCAGCCGCCCGGCCGGTACGCGCGCTTCCAGGCGGGCCATCAGCGCCGCCGCGCCTTCCGCGCCCAGGGCATTGCCACGCAACATCGGGGTGTCGACCGGGCCGGGGGCAATGGCGTTGATCCGCTGCCCCTTGGCGCCCGCCTCGGTAGCGAGCCCGCGGACCAGGGTCTCGACGCCTGCCTTCGCCACTGAATAGGCCAGCGAGAGTGGCGTCGGTCGGCTGGCCAGGGTGGAGCTGAACAGCGCGACCGAGCCGTGGCGCGACAGCAGCGGAAACAGGAACCGGCAGGCCAGGTAGGCGCTGTGCAGATTGGCGGCGAGATGGTCGTGCCACAGATCGGGCGACAGTTCGGCAAAGGGCAGGTTCGGACGATACCACCCAGCGGCGTGAACCACCGCATCGATCTGCCCGTGGCGCGCCGCAAGCGTTGCGGCCAGCCCCTCCCACGCGCGGGGATCACGCACGTCGCAAAGGTGGGCGCGCATGTCTTCTGCCCCGCCCGGGCGGATCTGGTCGGCGCGCTCGACAGTATAGCCATCGGCGCTGAAGCGCTCGACGATCGCGCTACCCAGCCCCCCGGCAGCGCCGGTCACCAGGGCCACGCGCGCGGCGCCAGGCGCGCTCATACCGCTGCGGCCCCGGAGACGAGCGAGCGCAGGAACTGCGCGGCTTCGTCCTCGCTGACCACGTCGGCGTACTTGGCGTTCATGTCGAACAGGTTGGCCTCGTGCGGGTCGGGATGCCGATCGCCACAGGCCTCTGCCACCACGGCGGTGCGAAAACCGTGCGACATGGCATCGACGCAACTGGCCCGCACGCAGCCCGATGTCGTCAGCCCGGTGAGGATCACGGAATCGATGCCTGCCGCCGTTAGCGTGGATGCGAGCGAGGTGGCGAAGAAGGCGCTGGGATACTGTTTCGAGACCACCAGTTCGTCGGCGCAGGGGATCAGCCCGGGACCGAACGCGGCAGTGGGGCTGCCCTTGAGGAAATTGCGCAAGGGCACTGCCTTTTCAAAGAAGCGCCCGCCGTCCAAGCCACCGGCCTGATAGACCACGTTGGTCAAAACCACCGGAACGCCCGCCGCGCGGGCGAGCGCACGCAGGCGCAGCGCGGATTCCAGCGCGGCTTCCACGGGCGCGTACAGCAGGTTGCCCGGCTCGAAATAGGCCTGGCAGAAATCGATCAGGATCAGCGCCGGACGGTGGCCAAATCCCACGCGATTGTCATAGGCTTTCCGATAGTTGGCCATCAGATCATCATTGTCGCGCATCGGCGTGCCTTTCCTTCGTGCATGCAGGCCATTGCAAAGCCTTGGCGATTCACCTTCAAGCTAGCATCCGGCCGGGGTGCGCCCGGTTTCCCGCCCGGCCTATCCGACTGGTGGTCATCGCGGGCGACCCGATCGACACCACGGCCACAAAGGTAGGTATTCGTCCCGTTGCACCCCATTGGGGTTCGGTCCCGGTTTCAGCAGAGAGTTGCACCATGGAATACGATTACGTCCCGCTGCCGCAGCGCAAGCCCCTGATCTGGCCGAACGGGGCCCGCGTCGCGCTGATCCTGACTTTCAACCTGGAAACGTGGGACCTTACCAAGGACACCGACAAGCCCTACTACGCCGGTGGCCCGTCGATCCTGCCCGACACCCTGCCCGGCAATACGCCCGACTTCCCCAACTATACCTGGCGCGAATATGGCCAGCGCGTGGGCATCTGGCGGCTGATCGAGCTGTTCGACGAAATGGGCGTCAAGGCCAGCTGCACCACCAATGCCGTCACGTTCGAACGCCGCAAAGCGATGACCGATGCGGTGCTCGAACGCGGGTGGGAGCTGCTGACGCACAACTGGGAACAGGGCGAGTTGCTCACCAGCTTTGCGCAAGCACCCGAGAAAGAACGCGAAATCGTGCTGCGCAGCCTGGCGCAGTTCGAAAACTATGTCGGGCGCAAGTCGAAGGGCTGGCTCTCCTCGTCGCTGCGCGGCACGATGCAGACTGCCGATATCCTCGCCGAATATGGCTGCACCTTTTACTGCGACATCATGAACGACGATCAGCCGTTCCTGCTGCGCACCCCGCACGGCCCGATCGTTTCGGTACCCTATTCCAACGAGATCAACGACTTTACGTTCATCACCCGCAAGAACTACACCACCGACCAGTTCCGCGATGCACTGATCGAGGAACTGGACGTGCTCTATGCCGAGGGTGCCAAAACCGGGCGGATCATGAACGTGGGCCTGCACCCCCACGTATCGGGCCGTGCGCACCGCGTGCGCGCGCTGCGGGAGTTCATCGCGCACGCCAAGTCATTGCCCGGCGTGTGGTGGGCCACCCGCGAGGAAATCGCCGAATGGTATCTCGCCAATCATGAAAGCCACATTCCTGGTCAGTTGACGCGCGGCGCCTGAGGCTGGGCGAGCGACAAAAAAGGGGGCGGCATTCACGATGCCGCCCCCTTTTTTCATCAGGCTCACGCCTGGTCAGGCGTGACCCATGACCTCGTTGCTGAGCGCGTGGCTGATCGCGTCGGCGGTCGCCTTCATGTCGGCCAGATAGAGGTTGATCCCCTCGGACAGCTTCATCGCCGCCACGAAGAATGCCAGCGTCATCGCCCCTTCGAAGCGGCCGTTGCGGAAGATCGGCACGGCGATCGACGACGTCTTTCCCGGTGTCAGGTTATGATAGTTGCGCCCCTGCACGGCATAGCCATCTGCCCGGATGCGTTCGACATCGAGGCCGACTTCCGCCGTTGCCAGGTAATTGAGGTCGATGTCCTGCGACACACGCATGAAGCGCAGGATCATCTCGCGCTCCTCGTCCGGCGCAAAGGCCATCGAGACCTTGCCAGACGCGCTGTCGAGGATCGGCAGGGTAAAGCCGGGATAATAGTGCTCGAACGTGAGCGACGAGTTGGAATGCGTGGAATCGCGCAGCATCATCTCGCGCCCCACCCGCACGGCGATCGACACGGGCCAACCGAACCGGCGCGTCAACTCGACAATGTGCGGCCGCGCGGCACGAACCAGCGCATCGTCCTGCTGGTATCCGGTGGCCAGCGTCTGCACCAGCATCGTCGCACGGTAGCGCTTGCGCGCCGGCTCCTGCTCGATCAGCCCTTCATACAGCAGCGTCTGCACGATCCGGCAGGCGGTGGCGTATGGCACCTCCGACGCCTTGGCGATCTCCATCATGTTGAGCGAACCTGCCCGGTTGATCGCGCGCAGCGCCGCGATCGAGCGGGTGATGGACCGAATCGGAACGCCTTTTTCCATGTGACCAATTTCCCCACGTCTTTGACCCGGATCAAAGAGTGACGAGAAAATGACGTTTCACCGATTTTATCAAGGTTTTATCCGACAGGCGGATAAATCAGCCTCACGCCACGCCCAGATAGGGCCGTCCTGCACGGCGCCTAGACGGATGGCCGCGCCCATCGGCGTTCGAATTCGCGCACCTCGTCCATCCCGATCAATGCGGAAAATTCCCTGAAATCAAACAGTCCCTCAGGGTCTCCGGCGCCGGTGTCCTTGAGCGCGCGCAGCACGGTCTCCATCGCCTGCGCCGCAGCCAGACTGGTCAGCGAGGGGTAGATCGCAAAGGCGAAGCCGAGCTTTGCCAGCAGCGTCGGCTCCAGCATCGGGCTGGCCCCGCCGTTTGCCATGTTGACCATGCAGGGCAGCGGCAGTTCGGCGCAGACCCTTGCCATTTCCTCTTCATCGAACAGCGCTTCGGGAAAGAGCACGTCGGCCCCGGCCTCGGCATAGGCGCGCAGCCGCCGCAGCACCCCTTGCTCGCCTTCGGACTGGCGGGCGTCGGTGCGGGCAATCACCACGAAATCGCGGCTGTGCCGTGCCGCACAGGCAACCTTGATGCGCTCGACCATATCCTCCACCGGCACGATCCGCTTGTCGGGCATATGCCCGCATTTCTTGGGAAACTCCTGATCCTCAAGCTGGATCGCAGTGACCCCGGCAGCCTCGTAGCCGCGCACCGTGTGATGCACGTTGATAAGGCCGCCATAGCCGGTATCACCATCGGCAATGACAGCCGCGGTGCTGGTGCGCACAAGGGTCTCCATCCGGTCGCGCATCTGCGTATAGGTCGCGATGCCGGCGTCGGGCAGGCCAAAAGCCGAGGCAGTCAGCCAGTAGCCGGTGCCGTAGACAAACTCGAAACCGACCTTTCGCGCGATCACGGCAGCGATCATGTCCTGCACGCCGGGCACCATGAAGAAGCGGCCCTCGGCCAGGCGCGCACGCAAAAGAGGGTCCGCCATCGAACTTGCCTGCCTTTTCCATCGACCCCGAACTGTAGGGCCCGTTGCCAACGGCGTTCGCATGCGCGGCTGCGCGCGCCGCCGCTTGCCCCAAAAATCGCCGACAGGCGGTGAGCCAGCCGCCCGGGCCAGGCCTCTCCAGCGCTGCCAAGTGGTTGGAAAAAAACGCGTGCTGATCGCCTAACCGGCAGGTGGATAGAGTGCCCGCGTCCTGCTCCTGGCACCGTGGTCGCGTTCATAACCGCCGGGTGTTCACCGGCTCCTGCGATGGGTCGGTGCTGATCGGAGAATGCGGAAATGACAGGGCATAATCGCTGCCAGGTGGCCATCGCCGGTGCCGGACCCGTCGGCACGGTCATGGCGACTCTGCTGGCGCAGGAAGGTATCTCGGTAATCGTGCTCGAGACGGGCGCCGACTGCGCGCAAGACTTGCGCGCATCCACCTTTCATCCCCCGACGCTCGAGATGCTCGACCGCATCGGCATCACCCGAATGCTGCTCGATCGTGGCTTGAAAGCACCGGTGTTCCACTGGCGCGACCGCGCCAGCGGCGAAGTGATCGCGTTCGACCTTTCCGAGATCGCCGACGTCACGCGCTATCCCTTCCGTATCCAGTGCGAACAGTATCATCTCTCGCGCGCACTGGCGGAAGGTCTTGCCCAGCTGCCGCACGCCGACATCCGCTTCAACAGCCGCCTTTTGACATTCCGCCAGGACGAGGCCGGGGTCGACCTGTGGGTAGAAACCATGACCGGCGTCGAGACGATCCGCGCCGATTACCTGATCGGCGCCGACGGGGCGAATTCGATCGTGCGCAAGTGGCTGGGCATCGAATTCGATGGCTTCACCTATCCCGAGCGCTTCCTGACATTGTCCACCGAGGTGGAGCTGGCAGACTACCTGCCCAACCTCGCCTACGTGAACTACGTCAGCGACCCCGCCGAGTGGCTGGTGCTGCTGCGTGTGCCCTCGCTGTGGCGGGTGCTGGTGCCGGTCAACGGCGATGTGGACGAGACGACGCTGCGCTCGGACGCCAACAAGAACGCCATTTTTGACCGCATCACCGGCGACGGCGCGAGCGTGGAAACCCGACACCGCACACTGTACCGGGTGCACCAGCGCGTCGCCAAGTCGTTCCGCGAAGGCCGCGTGATGCTGATCGGCGACAGCGCCCACCTCAACAACCCGCTCGGCGGCTTCGGCATGAATTCGGGCATCCACGATGCGTTCAACCTGTTCGACAAGCTGGCGCCGGCGATCACCGGCAACACCAGTGCCGAGGCAGGCCTGGCGCTGTTCGACCGCCAGCGCCGCACGGTGACGCACACGTTCACCCAGACGCAGACCCGCCAGAACATGGAATTCATCCGCGGCAACCAGGACAATGCGCATGAAGCCCGTCGCCGCGCCATGCTCGATATCCTGGCCGATGACGACAAGCGCCGCGCCTACATGCTGCGCCAGGCCATGTTCGAAAGCCTCGACCTCGCCGCGCAGATCGCGTGACGGCGTGGTGACTACAGGAGACCTGCCAAAATGACCGACGTACTGGGCTGGCGCGCACTGTTCGGCGTGGTCGCGCCCTCGACCAACACCGTCGTCCAACCCGATATGGAGCGGATGCGCCCCGATGGCGTGACCAACCACGTCTCGCGCATCTGGGTGGAAGACCCCTACGCCCTCACCAACGAGGACTTCATCGCCGGCACCACTGCGATCGCGCAAAACACCCTCGATGCGGTGCGATCGGTAATGACCTGCAAGCCCGACTACCTCGTGCTCGGCATGTCGGCCGTCACCTTCTACGGCGGCGTCGATGGCGCACGGGCATGGAAGGCGCAGGTTCAGGAGGTGGCGGGCGTGGGCGCGTCCACCGGCGCGGAATCGGTTGCCGCCGCGCTCCATGCCTATGGCGCAAAATCGGTGAGCTTCGTCTCGCCCTATTATCCTGTCGCCAATGCCGAAGTCCGCCGGTTTCTCGAGGAAAGCGGCTTTGCGGTGAAGCGTGATGTCCCGCTGCAATGCCGCCGCTGGACCGATATCGCCAAAGTCACGCCCGATCGGCTCGACGCTGTCATCGACCATCTCGATGGCGACGACGTGGATGCCATCGTGCAGGTGGGCACCAACCTGTCGATGGTCGACATCGCCGCGCGACACGAGGCACGGTTGGGCAAGCCGGTAATCGCGATCAACACTGCGACCTATTGGCACGCGCTCCGCAGCTTTGGGATCAAGGACCGCATTTCCGGCCTGGGGCGGCTGCTGGCGGAATTTTAGGCCGGCACAATGTCGATCCGCGCCGGCATGCGGTAAGGCTGGCGCATGGTCGACTGGGTGATCCACTCCACCGGCCCGGCCAGTTCGATCCGCACGTCAGGGGCGAACAGCCGGGCGAGCATGCGATGAACCATCAACCGGGCGATATTGCGGCCCGGGCACAGGTGGATGCCGCCGCCAAAGGTGGCGTCATAGCGCCGCATCCGCTCCAGCCTATATGTGCCGGGGTCTTCAAAAATATCGGGATCGCGATTGCCTGCCGCCCACAGCATGGCAATCGCGGTTCCGGCCGGCACCAGCACGTCGTCGAACACGAAGTCTTCCAGCGCATAGCGGTGTGTCACGATGACCGGGGACGACATCCGCAGGCCCTCATCGATCGCGGCGCCAACCCGCTGCGGGTCTGCCCGCACCTCTGCCGCCGCAGCGGGATGGCGGAGTAGCTGATATGTGGCGTTGGCGGCAGCGAGCGCGGCGGTATGGAACCCGTCGATCAGATTGGCGGCCAGCGACAGCGCCACGCTTTCCGGCTTGCCTTCAATCGTGATCGCGTCGAACTCCGCCGCCATGGTGGCGAGCAGCGGATTGTTGCCTTCGGCCAATGTCCGTTCGATCGCCGTGGCCATCAGCGACAGATAGGCGCCGATGGCCGCGTTGGCCTCAACCGTCTCGGCAGCGGTGCGCACGAGGAAAAAGAACGGCGTCATCGCGCGCACCTGCTCGACGACCTGGCGCTGCTCCGATGGCGTAAGGCCGATCAGCGCGCCCCAGAATCCCGCGGTTACCTGTTCGGTGAAGTCGAACCCGAAATCGATCTCGCCCGCCCCGGCAACCTCGGCCAGGACCTTGTCCACCACGCCGCGCACCAGCTCGTCGAACGCGGCCACCTGCTTCATGCCGAATGGCTTGGCCAGCAATTGGCGGGTCGGGCCGTGGAGCGGCGGATTGGCGGTGAACACCTGATTGAAGAGGATGCGGCCAAAGTTCGACACATCGGGCTGGTCGTGCTCGGCCCGATCGTCCCCCGCCTCTTCCATCGCCCGCTCGGCAAGCGCCCGAAGCGGCATGTTGCCCACCGCCGGAAGCGCGGCGATCTTGCGCAGATCTTCGCCACGAAACACGACGATGCGCTTGCTACCCGCCTTGAACAGCCGTTCGGCAGTTCCGAACAGCGCGGCGAAATCCTCGGAAAAACCCGCGTCGAAAGGATGGGGCAGGTCCGCAAGGTCGCTGATCGACCGGCGCGAGACGTCGCCCTGCAATGGTTGCGCTGACATGGAACACTGTCCCGGACAAGCAAGCCCCGGGGCGATGGGCGCGCCGGAACCGAACGTGGAAGGATGGTTGGATGATCCGCGCCCGCCCCGGCCCGCCAGGGTCGAAGCAGGGGCGCTGGAAGGCGCTCAGCCGCGCTCGCCGGTAAACGAGAACGCGCCGAACGGGCCGGCCGAAACGCTGCCGTTCAGGCTGGTTTCGGCCACGGTGCCATCGAACGTGAGCGAGAGCGGCATCGGATTGGTGATGTCGATCTTCCAACGCGCCTTATCGCCGGTGATCTTGCCGTCCTGGATGGGGTGTGGCGCGCCATCTGCATCGGTGGCGGTGCCGGTCAGGCTATCCCCCGAAACCGTGAAGGTGGTCACACTTTTCATCGGCCCCATCGGCGAGTTGACGATGATGTTCCATGTTCCGGCAACAGACATAGATATTCCTTCCCTGGCTCGCCGCGCGGTGGACGCCTGCCCTCCGGCAAGCGGTGTGCCTGTTGCCGCACGCTACCGCAAAATTTCATATAGTAAATACTATTCTTTGTTGGTGCGGCAGATTTCGCCCATGGCGACGCGCGCCAGGCGTTCCGCATCGAGAATCCAGATCACGCGATAGCCCAGCCGCACCATGCCGGCCTGCTCCAGCGTGCCCAGAATGGCATTGGCAGTCTGCCGTCCCATGCCGCAGGTGCCGGCAAGTTCGTCCTGGGTCATCGCCACCGGGGCATCGTCACCCGCGCTTGATGCGAGCAGCACCTTGGCCACCCTGGCGGCGCGCGGCAGGCTGAGGAGATCCTGAATGTGGCTGATCGCCTGGCGCTGATGCGTGCAGGCCAGCCGGCCGATATGCCGCCACAATTCGGGTTGCTGTGCGGCAATCTCCGCAATCGCGGCAAGCGGTATCCGGGCAACCTGGCAAGCCCCTTGCGCGATCGCGTCCTGCTGGCGGGGCGCGGCATCGATGGTCGAGACTTCGCCGAACCACATGCCCTCGGCGGCGAGCAGTAGCAGGCAGCCGACGCCGCCCGGGCTCCACGCGATCAGGCGAACGCGGCCCTGCAGCATGGCGTACAGCCCGTCGGGCGCATCGCCCTGGCGATAGACCGCCTCGCCATCCTTGACCCGGCGCACCTGCGCGGCGGCGGCCAGCTGCGCCTGGATCGGATCGGCCAGGCTCGCAAACCATTCGCTCTTGCCCTGCATGGCCGCAAGGAACTGCGCTTCCTTTGTCATTCGATCATCCTCGGGCCACAAGGAATGTCGGCCAATCGACAAAGCGGCCAGCCGGTCTGTGGCATCCTTGCGGCAATAACCACTGGAGAGACGCATGACCCTGAACGCCACGCAAGCCCCTGATTCCGTGGAAGCGGCGGAACGCCAGATTCGGATCGACCTGGCCGCGGCCTATCGGCTCGTCGCCCATTTCGGCTGGGACGACCTGATCTTCACCCATCTGTCCGCGCGCATCCCCGGCCCAGAGCATCATTTCCTGATCAACCCATACGACCTGATGTTCGAGGAAGTCACCGCGTCCAGCCTCGTGAAGATCGATGTCGATGGCAATCCGGTGAGCCCGACGCCGCACCCGGTCAATCCCGCCGGCTTCACGATCCATTCGGCGATCCACATGGCGCGCGAGGACGCGGCCGCGGTGATGCATCTTCACACCCCGCATGGCCAGGCTGTTTCGGCCATGGAGGGCGGGCTGCTGCCCCACAACCAGACCGCGATGATCGCCGGCAGCGGCCTGGCCTATCATGAATATGAAGGGCTGGCGGTGGATCTGGCGGAGCGGGAACGCCTGGTGGCTGATCTGGGAGACGCCAACCTGATGATCCTGCGCAACCATGGCACACTGGTGGTCGGCAAGAGCGTCGCTGCCTGCTTCCTGCGTCTCTATTTCCTTGAGCGCGCCTGCGAGGCGCAGGTCCTGATGCTGTCGGCCGGTCGCGATGCGCTGCATGCTCCGCCACCCGAAACGCTGTCCAAGGTCGCGCTGCAATCATCGCCTGCCGGCATGGGCCTGGTGGCAGAGCGGCTGGCATGGCCGGCGCTGCTGCGCAAGCTCGACCGTATCGATCCCAGCTACCGCGACTGACGGAAGAGCTGGTGCGCGGGCCAGGCCGCGCACCAGCTCTTGGTCATGATCAGGCGGTCGCGGCGTCTGCGGATGCCGACTGCTTGATCAGCGAGCGCGTCGTCGTTACGGCCTGGAACGCGGCCATGCCCATCAGATTGACGTCGGTGGCCACGGTCACGATCTGGAAGCCTTTCGCCGCCATTTCCGCGGCATAGGCGGCCGTTCCGTTCTGGATGCCAGCGACAAGATTGCGCGCACGCACGGCCGCGATCACGCGATCGTAGATGGCCAGGATTTCCGGCTCCTGACGATCGAGCACGGGCGCGAGCCCCATCGCCAGGCCAAGGTCGCTCGGCCCCACATAGGCGCCACTGATGCCCGGCACATCGAGGATCGCCTCCAGATTCTCCACCGCCTCGACCGTCTCGATCTGTGGCAGAACCAGGACATTGGCATTGGCGATCCCCTGATAGGGCGACGCCGCCCCATAGAAACCGGCGCGAACCGGCCCGTTGGAGCGGGCACCCTGCGGCGCATAGAGGCAGGCATCCACCAGCGCTCGCGCCTGCTCGGCATTGTTGACCATCGGGCAGATGATGCCCCATGCGCCCGCGTCCAGGATCTTGCCGATGATGCCCGGCTCGTTCCACGGCACGCGCGCCAGCGGCACCGGGCCGCGGCCATGCAGGGCCTGCAGGCTCTCTACTGCCGAACGATAGTCATGCAGCCCGTGCTGCAGATCGATCGTCAGGCTATCCCAGCCGGTCTGCGCCATGATCTCGGCAACATAGCTGTCAGGTGCCAGCAGCCACCCGTTGACGCAGACTTCGCCGCGCTTGAGGCGTTCGATAAGCGGGTTTGCCATAATTCCTCTCCAGTTTTTTGTGTGCTCAGAAATAGGTCCGGATCGATCCGACGACGTCGAACGCGCCATCGATCACGTGCAGCACCCGCCACTTGTCGAAAGTGAGGCACGGATGAGAGATGCCGAAGCCGATCATGTCGCCCACCCGCAGCGGGGAATCGCGCGGGATATCGAGAAACCCGTGCTGGTCGTTGAGTGCGATGACCTGATGGTCTGGCGTGAGCGCCTGCGGCGCCGACATGTCTGCGCTGGGGCGATGCCAAAGTTCCGGCTTGGGCATCTCGTCAAAGCCGACATCGCGCTTGCCCATGGTGACGATCGCGCGGCCGGGCTCTGGCATGGATTGCACATAGGCCCAGACGCGCAAGGCCGGGCTTGGCGCATCCTCGGCCAGCAGTTCGGGCGCCCGCATGTTCAGCAGGGAGAACAGGAACGTGTACAGGCCCGAGTCGTGCGTGATGTAGCAGCCGCTGCGCAGCAGCGTGGTAGTGCGGCGCTGCAACCGGGCGGCGTTGAACGCGGTAACGACCAGATCGAAAAAGCCCGATCCCCCCGCGCTCAGCAGCACATCGTCCGAGGCGAACAGCCCTTCCCGGTCACACGCCTGTGCAAGCACCACAACCTGGCCCAGGAAGGCGTTCACGGCGTCGAGCGTGGATTCCAGGTCCGCCTTGCGGATAATACCTTCAAAGCCTTCGACCCCGGCAAGTTCGAGGTACGGCGAGGCCGCCACCGCCCGCGCGACGGCAAGGCCCTGCTCCACCGTTCGGCATCCGGTGCGCCCGCCATCAAAGCCCATTTCGATCAGCACCGGCAGCGCACGACGACCGCCTTTCCCGGCTGCGACGGCGGCGAGCTGTGTGACCAGATCGAGCGAATCGACCAGCGAATAGATGGCAAGCTCAGGGTCCCGCTCAAGCTGATCCAGCACATAGGCGATGCCGCTGCGCCCGATCAGCTGGTTCGCCACAAAGATGCGCCGATGCCCGGCCGCCACGGCAACGGCGATCTGGTGGGGTGTCGATACCGTAATCCCCCACGCGCCATCGCGCATCTGCAGGTCGAACAGCGCCGGGGCGAGCGTGGTCTTGCCGTGCGGGGCCAGCGCCACGCCGTGCTCGGCCGCAAAGCTCCGCATCCAGCGGCTGTTGCGCTCCAGGCTGTCTCCGTCCAGCACCGCGACCGGCAGGGGAAGGTCTTCCCGCAAGAGATTCCAGCGCTTGCCCGCCACGTCTGCCAGCGGGATCGGTCCGCCGCCCCCCGGCACCCCCTTGTCCCAGGGCATGAGCGTGCCCGACAGATCACCATCGAAGCGCAGCGGTTTCTGCTCTGCGCCGCTCATGGATGCACCGCGACAACGGCCTCGATTTCGACCGTGATGTTCCCCGGCAGCGAGCCCACGCCCACCGCCGATCGCGCGTGGCGGCCAGCCTCCTCGCCGAACACCGCGCACATCAGGTCCGAGCAGCCGTCGATCACACGCGAATGCAGCACGAAGTCCGGCGTCGCATTGACCATGCCGAACAGGCGCACCACGCGCCGGACGCGATCGAGCGAGCCGAGTTCCTGACGTATGACGGCAAGCAGCGAAAGGCCCACCAGCCGGGCATGCTCGCGCGCTTCGTCCGCAGAAACGTCGGCACCGACCTTGCCAAAGCGGTAGCCGGCCGCATCGCGCGGGCCTTGCCCGGAAAGATAGAGCAAGCCGCCATCGAGCAGGGCAGGCGCAAAGTTGGCGATGGAGGGGATCGCCGGCGGCAGCACGAGGCCGAGTTCCTCCAGGCGGGCTTCGGGTGAAAGCGATTGGGTCATGCGGCGCTGCCTTCCAAGAATTTGCGCCCGAAGGCGCCCAGGTCAGCCTCCCCGTTGGGGAAGGCAATAAGCTCAACCGCGCGCCCATCGGGATCGCGGACCGAGAAATAGCGGACGCCGAACATCTCGTCGGGCTGGTCCGCCACGCCGATGCGCACATCGGCCAGCGCCGCGAACGCGGCATCGATATCGTCCACGGTGAGCGCAGGCGTGATGGTATCGGTGCCAGCCTTGGCCTCGCGCTGCTCCAGTTCCAGCAGCAGTTGCCCGATCATACCCTTTGCGTTCGGCACCGCCTCGGCCCTGCCGTCGTGGATCACCGCCATGCCCAGGCGATCGCGATAAAAGGCCGTGGTCACCGCCACGTCGGCCACGACGAGCGCGAGATGCGACAATCCCCTGATCCGAAAATGCCCGCCGCCGGCGGCTGTTGCCGCGGGTGCTTCTGGCTCCGCCATGCCCATCTTCCTTCTCCTGTCCGCACCGGACGAACCATCATATCCGCAGACCATTCAATCTGTATAGCTTTCACTATATTTTTTATCTGTCAATCCGCGCGTGGACGCCCTACCAAGGCTTGGGGGCACCTCTGTCAGGGATGCGCCGCTTGCGAGAGTCTCCGCGCAGGCGGCACGCCGGCCCCATTTGGGCGGGGGTGCCATTGCCGTCGGTTCAGAGAGGAAGACGAATGCGGAAGACGAAGGAAAAGATTGTCCTTGTGACGGGTGGCGCAAGCGGCATCGGCGCTGCCATCGCGCGCGCTGCTGCCGCGCAGGGACACAGGGTGCTGATCGCCGACATCGATGTTGCCGGCGCGGACCGCGTTGCCCAGGACATCGGCGAGCGCGCGCAAAGCGTCGCGCTCGACATTACCTCGGACGCGCAATGGTCTGCGGCGCTCGACCTGGCATGGGCGCAGTACGGCCGGCTCGACGTGCTGATCAACAACGCGGCGATCGTGCGGACCGGCTACGTTCGCAACGTGGCGATGGACGATCATGCGCTGACACTCGAAGTCAATGCCATGGGGCCAATGCGCGGCATGGTCGCCACGTTGCCGCGCTTTCGGGAACAGGGGCATGGACACTTCGTCACGGTGTGCAGCATGACCGCGTTCCTGCCCTTCCCCGGGCTCGCCAGCTATGCCGCGGCAAAGTTCGCGCTGCGCGCTTTCCACCTTGGCCTGGCCATGGAAGAGCGGGATTCGCCGCTGAACTTCACGATCGTCCACCCCACATCGACAGAAACGCCCATGCTGGAGGCAGAGGCGGCCAGCGACGAAGTGCCCATGGCATTCCTCTCTGACGCGGTTAGTGCCGACTATGTCGCGCAAGTGGTGCTGGAGGCGATGCGCCGGCGCAAGCTGGAGGTGTTCATGCCCGCAGACCGCGCCAAGTTCGTGCGGCGGCTGGGTGGCAATGCGGCCGAACTGCTGAAGATTGCCGGCCAGGCTGAGCAGTTGGGCGCACATAACCTGGCGGAGCGCCGCAAGGGCAAGAGCGAAGCGGCCTGAAACAGCGTGCCTCGGCCCGCGTGCGCGGACCGAGGCACCTTCTGCAACGATGATCGGTCAGGGCAAGCCGGCGCCGGCCACGTCCATTCGCACGGCATAGACCCGGGCCGTCCGCACGTCGCGCGCGATCGCCGGCGTCCTGCTGTCGGCGGTGAGGATGAACAGGGTGCGCCGGTCCTCACCGCCGAACACGCAGGCGATCGCTTCCTGCTCGGTCGCGATGCGATCGACCACTTCGCCGTCCCGACGCAGGCACAGCACTTCGCGCGATGTAGGCGAGGCAGCCCAGACGCAGCCGGCGGCATCCAGGCAAATGCCGTCGGGCAGGGCATCGTCGGGCAATCGCGCCCAGAGCCGTGGGTCGACCAGCGCGCCATCGGCTGCGATCGTCAGTTCGGTCAGCACGCGCGTGCCGCTTTCGGCAACGATCATCGTGGCGCCGTCGGGCTGGATGACCATGCCGTTGGGAAACCACAAGCCGGCCGCCGCCGTCGACACCGTGCCATCTGCCGTAACCCGCGCGATGCTCGCGGTGCAGGGCGAAATGGGATGGGTGTCGATATCGAAGCCGAAATTGCCGACATAGGCAGTCCCGTCTGGCGCCACGATCATGTCGTTCGCGTGCCACGTGGCAATGCCTGAAAGATCGGCATGCACCTCGAACACGCCGTTGCGGTGGCGCAGGATCCTGCGGTCGTGCATCGACACGACCAGCATGTCGCCATCCGGCAACCAGCCCAGGCCCGAGACGGGACCATCGTGTTCGGCCACAACCTCCCACCCGGTGCTTTCCGAATAGCGCAGCACGCGGTTGGCGTGCATGTCGGAAAGGTAGAGCGCGCCGTTGTGCCAGCGTGGCGCTTCGCCGAAGGCCAGGTCGTCGGCCAGCAGCGTCAGGGTATGGGTCATGGTGGTTCGCTCGCTGAAGAGGGATTGTGCCTGGATCAGAAGTTTATCTTCGCGCCAACGCCATAGGTGCGCGGCGGCGCATAGTTGGGCTGGACGTAGCCGAACGGGCTGATGCTGTTGAACGCAGCGGTGGCGTAGTAGGTGTTGCCGAGATTGCGCACGAAGGCCGACAGCTCAAGCTGCGAGATGGTCAGCGCGACGCGTGCGTCCTGCGTCCAATAGGCCTGCTGCGTCGTATAGGGATCGTTGGTCGCGTCCAGGAACTGCCGGCCCTTGTAGGTGGCGCTATATTGCAGGTCGATCGCCTGGCTTGCGCCAATCGGGATATGGTACTGCGCCTGCAGGAACGTGCTCAACTTGGGCGAGAACGCCAGCTGGTTGCCCGAATAGTCTGGCACGGTGGGATCGGCCACCAGCAGGAACCGCACGAGCTTGGTGTTGAGCAGACCCACCTGCGCGCTCAACGTCAGATTGCGGACCGGGCGAACGGTCAGGTCGATATCCGCGCCATAGGTGCGCGCTTTTTCGGCATTGGCCGCAAGATTGAGCGGCCCGATCGGGCTGGGCACCAGGGCAAACAGCTGCATGTCGCGATAATCGTTGTAGAACAGCGCGGCATTGAACGTGACGGCGCGATCGAGGAACGTCGTCTTGATGCCCACTTCGTAGGTTGTAACCTTTTCAGGCTTCACCGGGCGCTGCTGATAGGCGGCCTGGGCGGGATCGGGGCTGAGAAAGCCGCCATTGAAATCGCCGCCCTTGAAGCCTGTCGTCAGGGTCGCATAGGCAAGAACGCCAGGCATCGGCTTGAAATTCAGGCCGATGCGATAGGAGAATGCGGAATTCTGCAGGCGGCTCGTGCTGTCGGCAACCTGAGCCAGTGGCGTGAAGTTGTCCATGCCGCCGCTCTGGTACTGCACCTGGCTGTTGAACAGGAACGAACGGCGCTCGTGGGTAAACCGGCCGCCGAGCACCAGGCGCAGCGTGCGGGTCAGGTTGTATTCGCCCTGCCCGAACGCGGCATAGGCGTCTGTCACCTGCGTATTGCGGGCAAACTGCCGGCTGGCCAGACCATCGCCCGCGCCAGGACCGTAAAACCGGTCGATGTCGAGCAGAAGCGCGTAATCCTGGTTCTGGTTCAGTCGCTCGTGCAGGTAATAGACACCCGCCACCCAGTTGTAGTTTTCCTTGGTCTGGTTGACGCGCAGTTCCTGGGTGAACTCGTTGCTGTTGTTGCCCCAGTTCACCTCCAACTCGCGATAGGGCGAGGAGTCGCTGTCTTCGGGCAGGAAGCGCTGGTTGTAATTATAGCCAGTCACGGACGTGACGGTGATCGTGCCCGGCGACCATTCGATCCGCCCGACAACGCCCCTGTCCGTCACTTTCAGATGCTCTGTCCGACTGGACGCGATGGAATAGCGCTTGGGGTCGCTCGGCTGGTTGTAGATGTCGACGCACTGCGAGGCATAGGTTGCAGCAACCGAACAGACCACGGGCGATCCGGTTTCGACCGAGCCCGGCTCGAACGCGCCAAGATGCGCGTAATTGTCAGGCAGCCGATCGACATGGGAGACATGCCCGACAACAAGAATGCGCAGATCCGGCGTCGGCTTGTAGAGCAGCGACGCGCGGAAGGACTCATCATCGGCGCCGTTCTGACGGCGATTGAGGAACGTGTTGTAATTGTACCCTTCCGAATAGTTCCGGACAAAGGCAAAGCGGGCCGAGAGCGTGTCGCTCAGCGGGCCGCTGACCGCGCCGCTGATCTGCGAGGTATCGAAATTGCCGTAGCGCGCATCGAGATAGCCCTCGAACGTATTCGTCGGCTTGGCCGTGATGAAGTTGATCGCGCCGCCCGAGGTATTCCGGCCATAGAGCGTCCCCTGCGGCCCCTTGAGCACCTCGACACGATCCAGGTCGAACATAGCGAAGGCCTGCGAGGTGGGAGCGCTGAGATAGAACTCATCCACATAGATGCCGTTCGGCCCGGAATTGTTGGAATTGTTCACGTTCAGCCCGATCCCGCGGATGGTGATCGCGGGCTGGTTTCCTGCGCCTTGCGGCAGGGAGACCACAACGTTGGTCGCAATCTTGCCGAGATCGGCGGCAGCCTCGACGCCCAGCTTCTTAAGCGAGTCACCAGAGAACGCCTCGATGGTGATCGGCACGTCCTGAATGTTCTCGCTACGACGCTGTGCCGTGACCACGATATCACCCTGGCCGACAGCGCCGCTCTGGCTCGACACTGGCGTGGTTTGGCCCGCAGCAGCCGGTGCGGTCTGGCCCAGCGCCTGGCCGGGTAGCAAGGCTGCGACGATCAGCGCCATGGGCGCCGTCGCGCTTGCTGCGCCGATCATGCGATTGGTCTTGGTGCTTCTCCCCATCGATCTGCTCCTCATCTGTTTGTGACAAGTTAGCTAAAACTATCCATTTGGCAATAGGCCGATCGACAGGGAGGATCATGGATGCATTTCCCGCCGCCAGCTGTCGCGTGGCGGCGCTTTTTCGGTTAGGGAAAGGCATGGCAGGAAAAACGGAAACCGTCGCAGACACAGCGACAGGCGAGAATAAAGTTCTCAAGAAAGCGCGCGCATCGTCGGCTGGAAGCAAGGCCGCACGCCCCCGCGCGACTCCAAAGCGAGACGCGGCGCGCAACCAGGATCTGGAAGACACGAAGGTCGTTCCGCGCTCGCGCAGGGCGATCGAAACCTACGAGAAGCTAATCGCCGCGGCCGGCGAATTGCTGGGCGAAGTCGGGTTCGAGCGGCTGACGACCAACGCGATCTGCGAACGCGCGCAGCTCACCCCACCAGCGCTCTATCGCTACTTCGATGACAAGTACCAAATCATCGAGGAACTCGCCACACGGCTGCAAAAGCGGCAGTTCGATGCCTTTGCCGTCTGGCTTTTCAAGAATGGCGCGACGCTGGACACCAGCGAAAACCCGATCCTGCTGGCAGACTGGTTTCGCACCGCGTCCGAGATCATCGAAACGCAGCCAGGCGGCGTGTGGACCATCCGCGCGATGCGCGCGCTGCCCCATCTTGCCCATGTGCGGCTGGAATGGCAGCGGCGGTTCACCGACCAGATGTTCCGGTTTTACCGCCCGGCCATCACCGACCTTTCCGATGAAACGCTGTGGGCCAGGCTGCGCATTCGCGCCGAATTCGGCTTCGTGGTCGATGAACTGGCCCTCGAAGAAGACCGGGTTGCCCGCTCGACCCTGTTCAAGGAAGCTGCCCTGATCCTCACCGGCATGAGCCGCTTGACCACGTCATGAGCCGGACGGCGGCGACACGCCATTGACAGGTGTATAGTTTTAGCTAGCCTCCATGCGTCGGCGGTCCACCGGCGAGGAGAGCGCGTATGGCTACATCGGTGAAGCGTCGGCAGGCCTGGCTGCTCGATCCGCCGTCGCACCGCGAGCTTGCAGCGGTGATGGCGGTGGGGACATTTGCCCTGGTGATCGCCGGCATTCAGCCGCTGCTGTTCGGGGCATTGGTAAACGAAGGCCGGATATCGGCCGCGGGCCTGGGCGGCGCGGTGACGGTGGAGTTCCTTGCTCTTGCCTCCGGGGTGGCGCTGGCCAGTGCCAGGCTCCAGCCGGTTCATCTGCGGCTGCGCGGGCTGCTTGCGGCCATGGCGCTGATCGCTGCCAACGTGATGAGCATGCGCCATGCAGCGCCGCTGCTGTACGTCGATCGCGGGATCGCCGGATTCAGCGCGGGGGTTTTGCTGTCGATCCCTTCGCTTCTGCTGGCGCGCTCGCGCAATCCCTCCAAGCTCGGCGCCGTGCTGATGGTGTTGCAGGGATTGGTCCAGGTGGCGTTTTCGGCGCTCCTGCCGCTCACCTTGATGCCGGCCTGGGGCGCCAACGGCGGGTTCCTGGCGCTGGCCGGCACGTCGATGCTCGCGGCGGTCTTCGTGCTTGGCGTGCCCAACCGGCTGCCCGCCGTCGCCGACGATCAGTCCGATGGGGAGCCCGCGCAAAAGCTGCCTCCGGCCGGCGCGCTCAGCCTGCTGGGCGTGGTGCTGGTCTACGCCTTCGTCTTCGGCTTCTTTTCCTACCTCGGACAAATCGGCACGGAAGCCCACCTCGGATCAGACCTGATCGGCCTCGTCCTCGCGGTGACGGTGGCAGCCTCGATCGTGGGGTCGCTGCTGACCGCCGCGATCGCGCCGAAGGTTTCGTTTTTCCGGGTCTACGGCATTTCGGTGGCGTGCAACGCGGCGCTGATCGTCATCCTGTTTCAATTGCCCGGGCCCATCGGCTTTGCGCTGTGCGCCGTCTGCTTCGGCGTGTTCTGGGGCCTGCTGATGCCGTATCAGCTCAACTTCACCGCCGAAGTCGATCCCACCCGGCGGGCCACCTTGCTCGTCCCCGGCGCCCAGGCGCTCGGTGCCAGCCTTGGCCCGCTGCTGTGTGCCCTGAGCGTTACGGCCACCGACAGCAGAGGGGCATTGATCGTCGCAGGCGCATGCCTTCTCGGCTTCCTGCTCATCGTCATGGGCCTCCATGCCCGCCAGCGCCGGCTTCTGTCCCATCCCGAGCTGTTCCCTTCGACCTGACGCCTTGCTGGTCGTCTGACCGCCGCAGGGCGAAAGCAGGCAGCGCCAGCACTTAGCCGGTGGCGTGCAAGGGCTCGGCCAGGCCCAGCAGCGGCGGCTCGATGCAGTTGCGCCCGCGCTGCTTGGCTTTGTAGAGCGCGGCGTCGGCGCCTTCGATCAGCACATTGAGATCGAAATCATCCGTCAATGCGCCTGTCGCAATGCCGAAACTGGCAGTGACAAAGGGCGGCCCGATCGGTGCCTTGTGCGGTATGCGCCGCGCAGCAATTTCGCGCCGCATGCGTTCGGCAACAAGGATCGCGGTCGGCTGATCGATGTCGATGAGGAAGACAATGAACTCCTCCCCGCCGAACCGGCATACCCGGTCACCCGTCTTGCGCGCCTCGGATACCAGCAACCCCGAAATGCGGCGCAGGCAATCGTCCCCGGCAAGGTGGCCGAACGTATCGTTATAGGCCTTGAAGTGATCGATATCGACCATGACCACGGATACCGGCCGGCCGACATGAACCTGCCGCTGGATAGTGACCCACTGTTCCAGGGCACGCCGATTGCCCAGCCCGGTCAGCGGATCGATGATCGACAGTTCCTCGAAAACCTGCGCGCACAGGCGATCGCGAACCGAACGCAGCCAGCCGCGCCGCTCCATCTTTTCCAGGCTGTAGAGCGCCACCAGCGCGAAACCGGCAAAGGCGAGCGAGAGGAAGGCGGATGCGCCTTTCGACTGTACCGAGGCGTCTTGGAGACTGGCCAGGGTCAGGAGTTGGACAGTCACCGTGGCGGCCGCTGCCAAGAGGGCGTAGCGCCATCGCAGGCGCAGCACCATCACCGTGAACATCATGACGAACAGGATGCCCAGATGGTAGTTCTCGCGCAGCGGGCTCGCACTGGCGACGACCAGCATATAGATGGAAAGCGCCATGATCGTGGAGAGTGCCACCTGCAGCCCCTCGCGCACGGCGGCGGGAGGATGGCGCGCGGTTATCCAGACCGCCGCGACCGTCAGGCTGGTCACCAGCCCGAACCGCAGGACCAACGCCAAGCCAAATGCATCGGGCAGGGAAAAATAGTCGAGCACGATAAGCGAATCGAACAGCGCCAGGGACAAGAGCGCCATGCGCACATACCAGCGCACCCGCACCGGCCCGGTCTCCTGCTCGAACTGCTCTTCCAGCACGCGCGGAAAGCGCAGCGCAAAGCCTCTCTTGTCCAGCGCCTGATCGATCAGCGCGAATTGCAGATCGACCGCACTCTTGCCGTGGAGGTCGTCCATCCCGTGTCTGCCCGCAGCAACTCCCATTTCAGGGTACATCGGCTGCAAGAATGAATTGTTAACAGACGGGTTTTTGAGTGCCTTGATCCACGGCCAATCAGCGGCAGGCGCAATTCTGAATCGGCGTGGCTCTCCAAAACGGCTGACGTATGGCCTCTGCCACCGCTTTCCTCAGCCAGCGGAGGGCAGGATCCTGCGATTGGCGCGCGCGCCACGCGATGTGGATGGCAATTTCCGGCAGGGCAACCGGCAGCTCGTGGATCGTCAGATGGGCCTTCTCCTCCTCGCGCAGGATCGCCGATGGCACGACTGCGAGAAGATCTGACCCGATCACGACGCTGGCAACGATCAGGAAATGCGGCACGCGCAGCATGATGCGGCGGCGCAGACCCATGGTTTCGATGAGCGAGTCGACATTCGCCCCGGTACCTTGGCCGATATCCACGCCGACATGCGGCAGCGTCAGGAAAGCCTGAAGCGTCATTCCGCCAGACAGTGCCGGGTGCGCGCGATCGGCGATGCAGACCATTTTCAGCGTCTGGACAGGCTCGCAGTGCAGGCGTTCGGGCAGGTTGGGAAATACGCCCAGGCCAAGATCGGCCGCGCCGGATAGCAGGTGCTCGGTCCCCTCGCGCGCGCCCGATGCCAGCAGGTCGATGTCCACGCCAGGAGCGCTGGTCCGCAGGCGGGGAATCAGGTTGGGCAGCAGGTGCGCTGCACTCGCATCCGACATGGTAAGCGTGAAGCTGCGCTCCGCCGTGGCCGGCTCGAACTCGGGCTCGGTGTCCAACGCGGCGCGCAGCCGGTCGAGCGCACCGCCGATCGGGTCGGCCAGGGCCAGCGCGCGCGGGGTTGGATCCATGGCACCGCCGCGGCGGATAAACAGATCGTCGCCCAGTACCCCGCGCAAGCGACGCAGGGCGTGGCTCATCGCTGGCTGGCTCAGCCCGACCCGATCACCGGCGCGCGAGAGATGGCGGTCCTTCATCAGCGCATCGAAGATGACCATCAGGTTAAGGTCGAGCGAAGCCAGGTTGAGCGGAGCCGTCATGCCCCCGGCTATAGCAGCAAGGGATCATCACTGAAAACGAGGGAAATGCCCAGATCATTCACCATGCGAATAATGTGGTGCGAACATGCAATTTGCCCAACCCCGGCAAACCAGGCTTAATCGCCCCAACAAGGCCCAAGAGAGCCACGAAGGGGAGAAATGATGAAGGCACTATTGCTGGTCGGCACTGCGTTTGCGGCGGTGTCGCTTCCCATGACCGCTGCCGCGCAAGTCGCCACGCCTGGCGCTGCCGTGGCGCCTGCAGCCACTACCCAGGCCGAACCATCCGGGCAAACCACCGGGCTTGCCGAGATCGTCGTCACGGCGCAGCGCCGGGTCGAAAACGCGCAGCGCGCCGCCGTGGCGATCGATGTCGTTTCGCCAGGGGAACTGACGCGCGCCGGGGTGGTGACGGCAACGACGCTCAACGCCACGGTTCCTGCGCTGACGGTGCAGCAAGGCGGCGGCGCCAACACCACGTTCTTCGTGCGCGGCGTCGGCAACTTCACCAACAACGGCTATTCCGACCCGGCGATCGCGTTCAACCTCGATGGCGTCTATCTGGGCCGGCCGACATCGACCACCGGCACGTTCTTCGATCTGGAGCGGATCGAGGTGCTCAAGGGGCCGCAAGGCACGCTGTACGGCCGCAACGCCACGGGCGGGGCCATCAACGTCATTCCGGCCAAGCCTAAGCTGGGCGAGCGGTCCGTCTCGCTTTCGGGCGGTTTCGGCAACTACAATGCCATTGACGTCGAAGCAGCAGCCAATCTGCCGATCGGTGACAATGCCGCGTTCCGCCTGGCCGGCAAGATCGTGAACCGGGACGGCTACAACCAGGACGGCACGTCTGATGAAGTGGGCCAGGCCATCCGCGCCCAGTTGCTCGTCCGCCCGAGCCCCGGCGTGACCGTAAGGATCAGCGGTGACTATTCGCATCAGGGCGGCCGGGGCGCTGGCGGCAGCTATGTCGGCACGGAAAACTTCACGCCAGGCACGCCCGCAACCGCGACATCCCCGGCGAACTACACGTTCACGCCGGCAAACGTTGATCCGTACAGCGGCCTCCTGTCGCGTTCGGGCAGCGCCTATTTTGCGCAAGCGGTCATTCCCGGCACGTTCATCAATCCGGCGCCGCTGGTGCGCCCCTATCTCAACAACACCTACTGGGGCCTGACCGGCGAGGTGAATGCCGATCTGGCCGGCGGCACGCTCACTATCGTGCCGGCCTACCGGCACTCCAAACTCGACAACCTGTTCAATGGCCCGTCGTTCAGAGGGTCGCTCAACCGCGAGAACGACAGCCAGTTCAGCGGTGAAATGCGCTTCCAAGGTCCGCGGGTCGGTCCGTTCGACTGGTTGATCGGCGGCTACTACTTCGACGAAACCGTCAAGGGGCAGTATGGCATCAACCAGTACCAGATCATCTCCTTCCAGGATTTCACGTCGAAAACCAAGTCTTACGCCACCTTTGGACGGGTAACCGCCCATCTTGGCGATGCCCTGCGGTTTGTCGCGGCCGGGCGCTACACGCACGACAGCAAGACGTTCAACGGTAGCTCCGACACGCTCGTCGAACTGTGCAACAATGCGCCGCCGCCGTTCGGCACCGGCTGCTTTGGCGGGCCATCGCTGCCGGTTGTCCAGACCCTTGCCCAGGTGCCAGGCGTACCTGCCCTGCCCGGGCCAGCCAACGCGGTGCCCTATGGTTCGGCCGGCAACATCCTGTTCTACATTCCCAACCAGGTGAATGCCGCGATCAGCAAGGGCCGCGTGACCTATCGCCTGGCCGCCGAATACGATGTCGCGCGCGCATCGCTGCTCTACGCCAGCTATGAAACGGGCTATCGCTCGGGTGGCTTCTCCAACGCCCCAGGGCACGAAACCTTCGCCCCGGAATATGTCGAGGCGTGGACGCTCGGCTCGAAGAACCGGTTCTTCAACAGCCGCGTGCAGTTGAACATCGAACTGTTCCACTGGCGCTATCGCAACCAGCAGGTGTCGCACTATGGCCTGGATGCCAACAACGCCACCAACTACTTTACAGAGAACATCGGCAGCTCGACCATCAAGGGTGTCGATGTGGAAGCGCAGGTTCTGGTTACGCGCAACACGCGGTTGAGCGGGACTGTCCAGTATCTCGACGCCAAGGCCACCAGCTATACCTACAACACGCCCCGTGATGCGGCTTCACCCCCGCCGGCCGTGGGCTGTGCCGTAACGCCGACAACTGCGGGCGGCGCGGCTGTCTACGCGATCGATTGCGCCGGCAAGCCCAGCTACAATTCGCCGCGCTGGTCGCTCAACGGCGGGATCGAGCAGACGATTCCGCTCGGCGATCGCAAGCTCGTGCTGAACGGCGATGCCCGCTACCGGTCCAACAGCGTCGTCGGTTTCGAATATCTCGCGCAGCAGAACAGCGGTTCGTTCTGGACATTCGATGCCTCGGCCACGTTCGGATCGACCGACGAACGCTGGTCGATCACCGGCTATATTCGCAACATCACGAACCAGGCGGTGCCACTGTTCACACAGTACGTGGCGCCAGCCGGCGGTGTGCTGTCGTCGGTCTATGCCCCGCCCCGGACGTATGGCGTGCGCCTTGGATACAAGTACTGATCAAGCCGGAGAGAACGTGATGCTGAAGATGATCATCGGCGGGCGCCGCCGCGCGGGAATGACTCACCGCGACTATTCCCGCTATGCCGAGCAGGTTCATGGTGCAACGGTGGCGCATAACCCCGGCTACATGACGAGCTACATCCAGAATCACGTTCTCGATGCAGTCTATGGCACCCATGCGGCAGGATGGGTGGCCGGGCCCGACTTTGACTCGTTCAGCGAGATCAGCTTTCCCGACGGGGCAGCGTTTGCCCGTTCGATCGCCGATCCCTATTACCGCGAAACCATCCAGCCCGACGAGCTCAACTTCGTCTGCCACAGTGCCATCATCCTGCTGGCCACCCGGACGCAGGAGGTTGGGGTACGCGTGCCCGGCGCCGCCCCGCTCAAGCTCATGCGGTTCATTGCCAGTAACGATGCGTCGTCGCCTGCCGCGTTTGACCAGGCCTGGGCGCAGGAGGCCGGCCGCATCGCCGATCATCCGGCCCTTGCCCCGTTCCTCCGGCGCATGACCCGCAGCATCAGCATCGCGGGAGAAGCCGACGCCAACCTTCCCGCCAACTTCATCGCCAATGCGCCGCTCAGCCCCTTTGCCGGGGTGGAAAGCCTGTGGTTCGACAGTGATGACACGTGGCGCGCGATCGATGCCTATCGCGCGGTGATCGAGGAACCCCAATCACACCTTTCTGGCCTGCTGGACCGCCGGCAGGAAGCGCTGTTCGTGGTCGAGGAGCGCACGATCGTGGCCGATCACACGGCACCCAACGCAGCAGTGGAGATGACGTGATGGCTCGCTTTGTTCAAAACCGCTGGTATCAGTTCGCCTGGGCCGATGAAATTGCCGATGGTGCCGTGCTGACCCGCACGGTGCTGGATATTCCCATGGTCGCCTTCCGCACCGACGCCGGCAAGATGGCCGTGCTCGACAATCGCTGCCCCCACCGCTTTGCGCCGCTCAGCGAAGGCAAGCGGGAAGGCGACACCATCGCGTGCCCCTATCACGGCCTGGTGTTCAATACCGCCGGCCAATGCGTCCGCAACCCGCACGGCGCGGCGACCTCGACGCTTGCGGTCGCCAGTTTCCCGGTGCTGGAGCGGCATAAGGCGGTGTGGATCTGGGTCGGCCAACAAGAGCCGGACGAAAACCTGCTGCCCGATCTTTCCTTTATCGATGCCGCGCCGGAAACGGCACAGTTGCGCCTGCACACCGCGGTCCAGGCCAACTACGAACTGCTCGCCGACAATATCCTCGATCTGAGCCACGCCGATTATCTGCACGCCAGCAGCCTGGGCAGCGGGTTCAACACACGGGCCAAGTCGACCGTGGAAGAACATGCCGATCACTTCTCCATCGCCTGGCGTTCGGACAGCGACGATGCGCCGCCGGCCTTCAACCTGGAATCGCCGGCCAAACTGTGGACCGAGGTGGATTGGTATGCGCCGGCGCTGATGGTCCTGCGCGCTGGCGGGCATCCGGTGGGCAAGCCCGAGCGCGGCATCGACACGCTCAACCTGCACAACATGACGCCCGAAACGCTGACCAGCACGCACTATTTCAGCTGCAACACGCGCAATTTCCTGATCGATGACGCCGCGTTCAACGCTGTCCTGCGCGAACAGCTGATCCACGCTTTCCAGGTCGAGGACAAACCGATGATCGAGAAGGTCCAGCGGCAGATGGGAACGCCGGACCTGTGGTCGCTGGGGCCAAAGATGCTGCCGATCGACAAGGGCGCCGTGCTGGCCCGCCGCCGTGTTGCCAGGCTGATCGAGGCTGCCGAATAAGGCAGCGAGCCCGGCGCGGATCGATCGCCGCGCCGGGCTTGTCCACTATTTCCGAAACATGTCTATTGCGATGGCATCGGCCATCGCCTGGTAGCCCGCATCGTTGGGATGTAGCCAGTCGCCCGACTGCAGATCCGTTCGCATCCTCTTGCGACGAAGCGGGTCGCGTATAACCGCGTCGAAATCGATCACGGGGCCATCGCCGGGGTTGTTTCTGATCCAGGCGTTCACCGCCTGCCGCGTCGCTTCGCCCGCCTCGGAATAATAGTCGGCGCCTTCGAACGGCGGTATGGTCGCCAGGTGAACCTTGATCCCATGGGCGTGGGCCCGCGCGGTGATCTGTTGATAGGCCGCGATCAGCGCGGCGGCCGGCGTTTCCGGCGCGCTGCCGATATCGTTGATACCCTCCAACACGATCAGGTCGGTAACCCCGGTCATGGCGAACACATCACGATCGAGCCGCGCCAGGGCTGGAACCCCGAAGATCGCCACAGGATCGGGCGCAAGGACGCGATTGCCGCTGATCCCCACGTTGACCACCGCCGCAGACGCAAGGTCCGCCGTGCCATGCAGTCTCGCGGCGAAAAAGTCTGGCCACCGTCGGTCGGCGCCGGGGGTCGACATATAGCCGTCGGTGATCGAGTCCCCCAATGCCGCGATTACCCGGCCCGGTGGGCCCTGCACCTCGACCGCCGTCAAGAACGGGCGCGCCGGAGAGCGGGACGCCGGGGTAAACGCACGCGTGGTGTAATCGCCGGGTGGCGAGAGCAGCGTATAGGCCTGCCCATCGGCGTGGCACGTGCATGCGACCTTCTCGTCTGCGACGTATATCGCCACGCTGAGCTGGGCGCGCGCGGGAACATGGATCGCGATGGCATCGCTGACCAGCGGTGATCCGGGCGCCACGGTAAAGTCGGCGTTGCCATTGGCGGTCACCACGCGCGGCTCGCCAACCGTCTTGGCCCCTGCCGCATCAAGCAGGCGAACCGTCACGCGACCAATGTGCAACGGCGCCGCACCGAACTCGTTGGACAGGCGGAGGCGAACCGCATCGCCACCCGCGCTCAGGCGGATGACCTGAACGATCGTCTGGTTCGCGATGACCGGACTAACGAATTCCGGCGGAACACCCGGGCCCGCCTGCAACGACGGCGCGGGTGATGCAGCCCAGCTCGCCCGCCATACCTGTGCGCCCGCCGGCGCTCCTGCCGCAAAGGCAGCCACGATCAGCGCAGCAGCGCGAACAGCCATCCAGGGCATCGTGCCGAACACTCCTGCAAAAGATCCATCACGCATGGGCCGGCGGGATCACACGTCCTGGCCGACCCATGCTTGCAACGATGCTCAATAATGGAACGAAACCTGCACGCCATAGGTGCGCGGCGCGCCCACCGTCTGCGTGATCATCCCGAACGGCGCCGTCTGGTCGGCCGCGCCGATCGCGTACTTCTTGTTGGCAACGTTGCGGACATAGGCACCGATATCGAAGCCATGCTTGTTCTGGTAAACAATGTTCAGGTTATGAATCCAGTAACCGCTCTGGGTGATATAGGGGTCGTTGGTCGAGTCGAAATACTGGAAGCTGCGATAACTTGAATTCCAGCGGAAATTGAGATCCCCGTTCAACGCGTCGAGCGGAATCTTGTAGCTGGCGGTTCCGGAAAAGCTGAACCGGGGCGCATTGGCAAGACGGTTGCCATCGAGCGGCGTGGCGCCCTCGAACATCGGCAAGCCTGCGCTGATGATCTTGGCATTGAGCCACGCCGGCGCCAGCGTGAAGGTCAAGCCACGAACAGGGGCGGCGGTCAGTTCCACCTCGACACCCTCGGTACGTGCCTTGTGGGCATTGGCCAGAACCTGTGTGATCTGTTCGATCGGCCCGGCCGCGGTGTTCACGGTCTGCGGAACCTGCGCGAAGATCTGCTCGTCGATATAGTCGTTGTAGAACAGGGCAACGTTGAAGATCAGCCGGCGATCAAACCAGCTCGTCTTCGCCCCGATTTCATAGGCCGTCACCCGCTCGGGCTTGACCGGCTGCAGCTGAAACAGCGCTTGCTCGGGGTCGCTGCTCAGGAAGCTGCCGTTGAACACACCGCTTTTGAAACCGGTCGCGACGCTGGCATACGTCAGGATCGCGTCGGTCGGGCGATAGCTGACCGCAGCGCGCCAGGTGGCGTTGGTGTTGGTCTGGGTCTGGTCCGAAGAAATGAACCCTTCCAGCGGGCCGAAATTGCCGCGACCGCCGGACTGGTATTGCCGCGACGCGTCATACTCGAACGTCTTGCGTTCGTGAGTCAGCCGGCCCCCAAGCGTGAACGTCACGTTGCCCAGCGTATAGTCGGCTTGGCCGAACGCAGCCACGGAATCGGTTTTCTGATGGCTGTGGTCATAGGCACGCTGGGCGATGCCATCGAAATTGCCGGCGCCAGCCGGAATGCCGAAGCCGCCGTAGAGATCACCATCGATGAAGAGATCAAGCGGTTGATCCTGCCGGAGATCTTCGTGGAGGTAGTACAGGCCGAACACCCAGTTAAATTTTGCGGAGGTGTACGCCGCGCGCAATTCCTCGGTGTAGGTGTTGGTTTTCACGCCAAATGTCGCTTCGACCAGGTTGGCCGGGTTGGCGTCGCTGTCCTCGGGGAAGTATTTGTCGTTGTGCTGAAAGGCCGAAATCGAGGTCAACGTCACGCGGCCGAGGTCGTAGTCGATCCGGGCGGTTTCGTTGAGATTGAGGTTCCGCAGATACTGCGTGCGATTGTATTGGCCGCGATAGAAGTTGGACGGCGTGCCGAAGCCGAACATATCGACGCAGTTGCCGGCATAGGCATCGGTGACCGAGCACACCACCGGCGCCGGATCGCTTTGCGTGCCAGGCTTCAACGTGCCGATGTGGCGATATTCGTTGGGCACGTTGTTGACCAGGCCGGCGGTCGAGCTGAGCAGGATTTTCAGGTTCGGCGTCGGCTTCCACAGCAACTGTGCGCGCACGGTCTTGCTGTTCGTGCCATTGGCGGAAATGCCGTAGAAGTCGTTGTGCATGAAGCCATCGGAATGATTGTAGACGACCGCAATGCGCGCACTGAGATTGTCCGTAATCGGCCCGCCGACCGCGCCGGTGACAAACGTGGTGTTATAGTTGCCCTGCTCGACATGGACGTCGGCCGTCAGCTGGTCGGTCGGCTTTTTCGACGTGAACAGCAGGGCGCCGCCGCTGGTATTGCGCCCATAGAGCGTGCCCTGCGGCCCTTTGAGCACCTGCACCTGGTCGAGATCGAAAATCGCAAAGCTCTGCGCCGAGGGCGCGCTGATATAGACATCGTCAATATAGACGCCGTTGGGGCCAGCGTTGTTGCTGTCAAAGTCATTGAGGCCAATGCCGCGAATACTGATCAAAGGCTGGTTGCCGACCCCCATGGGGCTCTGGATCATGAGGTTCGGGGTCGCCTGGGCGATATCCTCGGTGCTCTTGACGCCAATCGACTGGAGGTCCTGGCCGGACAGCGCCTGGACGGATACCGGCACCTTCTGAATATCTTCGTTTCGGCGCTGCGCTGTGACCACGATCACACCGACCTGGTTGGAATCCGGGGCCACGGCTACCGCCGTGGTCGCAGGGGCCGCCTGGGCGGCAGCGCTTCCAGCATATCCCAGAACCATCATCGCGCTCGTCATCAACAGCGTTCGATTTAGCAACTGCTCGGACATAAGCCCCCCTCATATTTTATTGTGGACCGTGGCCTTTTCGCAGTGGGCGAATGCGGCCTCATTGCGATAGCTAGTGCTATTGAAACATGTTCGACATACCTTGGCAATAGGGGAATAATGGGGCGGTGGATTTAGCGTAATTGGACCCATCGCAACCCGCACAAGACCGCCGAAAATCCAGCTATCCCGTATCGCCTTCCCGGTGCCCAAACGCAGCAATTATCGCCGTCGCCCCGATTTGAGCAGGACCGCCGATGGCGCGTCCAAACCCGGCAAAAGGGCGACTCGATCGCTGTAGAATCGCCACTTTTTGTGCGTATTTACAGCACTATAGTATGATCACTGCGGATTGCAGGCTCGCTGCCAGACTGGCGCGCCCTGGCGATGTCACCACAAATTTGGCGAATCGAATCACGAATGATCGCTGCAGGATCGGTGACGCTGTGGCACAGGCCCGCGACGCTGCTGAAAAGCAGCCCCGAGCACCACCGAACCCCTTATATTATGATAGTCTATGCAATCGTTATTTTTGGCCGCTTTCGACCTGCCTGACGATCATGCATGGGGCGCGGCCTGGCCGCCTGCGACGCGTGATCGCGTCACATAGAGACCGACGATGAGCAGAGTCGCGCCAATGGCCAGCAATGCGCACAGCTGAAGCACGCGGCCCGCACTGGCATCATCAGCCAGCGTGGATGCAGCGAGCGGCCCCAACCCTGATCCGACCAGGACCGCGGACGGGACCAACAGTGCCGTGCGGCGCGTCGGGTCGTTTTCGATCGACAAGGGCGTCAGGAATGGGGTGATGAAAATCCATACCGCACCAAACAGCGTTTCGAGCACGAAGAAGGCCGTGGCGCCTGGCGGAGTGGACAAAATGAACAGCACGGCGCTCAATGCGATGCTCGAGACGATCAGCGAGACAAACCAGGGCAGGCGCCGGGCAAGAAATATCGCGGCAAAGCCGCCCACCACCTGCGCCCCCAGCGACGCCGGAACCGCAAACGCAACCTGCTGCGGTGTCATGCCGGCCTGGCGGCCAAGCGGCTCGAAATAGACCCATGCCCCAACGATGCAGCTTTGGATCAAGAGCGACGCCGCCAGGACAACCCACCCCCGCAGCGGGGGCAGACCCGATACCTGCGCGGGATCACGCGGCAGCGGATTCAAGCGCTTGGGCAGCAACGGAACCAGCAGCATCGCGGCGACCGCCAGGACGGCGATCGTTACCGGCACGCCATCGCGGGCATTGGGAGCGGCGATGGCAAGGCCGGTGGAGGTTGCGAACTGAACGATCGCCTGGGTCAACAGAAACGCAGCCGACAACGCCGTAGGGCGCGCGGAGCGGACAATGACGCCGGTGGTCATCCACACCAGCACCCCCGCCGACAGGCCGACCAGCCCACGCACGAAAAGAACGCCCAAGCCGCTGGTCCAAACCGTTGCGAGATTGAGCGACGCGACCAGCGCCAGGGCAACGAGCGTGGAGAGCCAGACCGAAACGCGCTCGAGAAACGACTCGGCAATGACGACGCCGATACCGATCGAGACCAGTTCGGCTGCCGCGACATGGCCCACCTGGGCCGCCGAAAGACGGTCAGCGGCGAGCAGCGCCCCGAAGAAAACCGGCTGGACGCCGGCAATGACGAGCCCGACCGTACCGATCAAGAGCGCCGCTGCCATTGCGCCCCGGCTGGAGGCGCTTCGCCCCGCGTTCGCCTGGCTATCTGCTGTCACCGTGCCGCTCCTTTTTGCAAGGTCAAGGTACTGTTATTTCAAACTTCGCTCCGTCGGCATCGGCAACACAGTATAGCCATCGGGTGGCGCGCAACGCCCACCGCCGCCCTGGGTCAACTTGCCTTCTCGTCGCCTGCTGCTGCCTCGACGGTCACACCCAGCAGGTTGCGATAATAGAGACTGACCATGTTCGCGTACTCGCGCCCGATCTCGTCGCCCCACTCGGGCATGTCGGAGATCAGATCATTCGTCGCACTGCCCAGCGCCGTGCTCAGCAGGGTCGCGGCTCTCAACCGCGTTTCGTCCACGCCGGGATATTGCGCGTGGAGCTTGGCAAAGAGCACGTCGGAAACAGCCTGCGTCGAGCCGATCCGCACCTCTTGCAACACGGGCACCGCCCGCATGACCCGCAAGATCCATTCGCCGCCCGGAACTCTGCGCGCGGCCCGCCGCACCTTCGTCAAAAGATCCAGGCGATGTTCGACAACCTGCTCGAGCGGACCATCGAAACCGAGTTGCCCGGTCGCGATCGAGCGGAACACGACACGATCCTCGGCCTTCATCGCCCGATCGCCCATCTCCCTGAGAATGGCATACTTGTTTGGGAAATACCGATAAAGCGCAGGCGGGGTCAGTCCCGCACGCTCGCAGATCATATTGGTCGAAAGACGTTCGATGCCCACCTCGCCAAGCAACTCGCCGGCGACCTTGAGAATGATTTCAAACGTGACCTTGGAGCGATCCTGCGACGGCGCGAGCTTGGTATTGAGTTCGACATCCTGGTCGCTCCCGCTCTTTGCTCTTCTCGGCCGTGCCATCGCTGTTCCTTGAACTTTCAGATTACCTCCTGATCCACTATCCGCAGTGCCGGGCAATATCCAGCAATCGCTAGGAAGACGCGCCGACACTCCGCGACAGCGCCATGGTTTCGTCAAAGCTGGACAGCGCGCCGACCGTGCCCAAGCCCATCGCCACTTGCGCCGCGGTTGCCGTCGCGAAACGAAGCGACGCTTCTTCATCAAGGCCGCGCAGCCGCCCGGCATGGAACCCCACGCAGAAGGAATCGCCGCAGGTTGTCGTGTCGACAGGATCGATGGGCAAAGCGGGCACCTGCACCGCGTAATCCGGCTTCAACAGGATGGCGCCTTCGTGGCCAAGCTTGAAGACGCATCCCCCCGCGCCCATTGCAATGAACCGATCGGCTGCCGCGCGCAGATCGTCATTGCCGTGCAGGTGCAGCACTTCGGCAAGGCTCGGCATGAAGAGATCGACATAAGGCAGGATGCGGGCAAGATCCTCCAT
Organism: Novosphingobium sp. B-7; assembly: GCF_000410615.1. NCBI lineage: Bacteria > Pseudomonadati > Pseudomonadota > Alphaproteobacteria > Sphingomonadales > Sphingomonadaceae > Novosphingobium > Novosphingobium sp. B-7. Next base: position 39,340 of record NZ_KE148435.1, read on the forward strand.
CGTCCCCTCACGCGGGGAAACAAGATCGCAGGTCACGAACGCGCCCGCCGCCTTTGCCGCCTTCAGGATCGCGACGGCCTGTTCTCCAATGCCAGGGAAGTTTACCGCTCCCCAATGAATGGCCCGGATCTGGGGCAGCGCCGCTGCCAGGTCCTCATGCAGGGGCGTGACCATGCTCGCGCCGACCATATGATAGGTCGAACGTTGGCCGATGCTGCGCACGGGAAGCACCGTCGAGGAGGTGGGAAACTGCTCGTTGGTGACGAGGAAACGAAGATCGACCCCGGCCTTCTCCAGGCCATGGCGAACCGCAACCCCCTGCAGATCGTCACCGATTGCCGATGCAAGGGCGACCTTCAGCCCGAGCTTTGCGGCAACCATGGCAGCCCCGCCCGCCGTTCCCGCCGGGGAGAGCAGGATCGATTCCACCAACATGCCGCTATCGATCGGCGGCAACTCGTTCACCGGCCGCACCGCGATATCGACTGTCAGCAGGCCGACAGTGAGAAGATCAATCGACTGGTCCATGGTTGTTCCTCGCAGCATGCGTTCAGGCCAGGGCCTGGAGTTCTTCCGCAGCTTTCGCTGCTGCCATTGCCAGGATCACCGGCGAAGGTTGCAACTCGGCCATGCGCGCCCGGGTCGCGGCAAACGCCCCATCCGCCGCAGCAACCGCCATATCGATGTCAGCTTCCGTCATGCAGGCGGCGATGAACATGTTATGCCAGGGATGAATATAGACGCCGCGCTGCAGCATCTCTTCTGCCCAGGCAAAGCCGACGCGCAGATCGGGATCGTCGTCGAACAGCATGATCGGCATTTGCGACGGCCCCGTCTGGCGCAGGCCGAACCCGTGCCGCTCGGCAGCGCTGGCCAACCCGGCCCGCAGCCGGTCACCCATGCGGATCATCTGTTCAAGGTAATCGCTCTCGCGGATGATGCGCAGCGTCTCGAGCGAGGCTGCCATCGGCACGGCCGCGAACCAATAGGAGCCGGTGACGTAGATCGAGCCAGCGCCCTTGCGGCAGCGATCCGATCCCAGCAGGATGGACAAGGGCTGTCCGTTCGCCACGGCCTTGCCCCAGCAGCTCAGATCAGGCTGCACGCCGACAAGCGACCAACTGCAATCCCGCGCCAGCCGGAAACCGGCGCGCACATCATCGACAACCAGCATCGCCCCGGTTTCGTCGCACAGCTCCCTTGCCCGGCGCGCATAGACCGGATCGGGCAGCGCCTGGTCGAAAAAGGCATCGTGCTTGAACGGCGTGGCGAAAATAGCGGCCAGGTCTTCGCCGGCATCGCGAACCGCGGCCTCGAGGCTCTCGGCATTGTTGTATTCGTAATAGCGCAGCATGGCGCGATCTTCGGCCACGACGCCAACGGGATTGGGCGTGCACCAGGGCGCCGCGCCATGATAGGCGCCCTTGGCCAGGAGCACGATCCGTTTGCCGGTTTGCGCGCGAGCGGCGACCATCGCCATGCTGGTGGCATCCGTGCCGTTCTTGCAGAACATCGCCCAGTCCGCATGGGTCACCATCGAAACCAGTGCTTCGGCAAGATCGACCATCACCGGCGATGGTCCGGTCATGGTGTCGCCTTTTGCCGCCTGCGCAGCGGCCGCCGCGTCCACCCGCTGATCCCGATACCCCAGCAAGCTCGGCCCATAGGCGCACATGAAATCAAGATAGCGGTTGCCATCGGCATCCCAGATGTATGCGCCTTCCGCTCGCTCGAAAAACTGCGGGAACGTGGCAGGCAGCGCATGCACCGCCTCGTGGCCATACATGCCGTTGGGAATGACCTTGAGTGCGCGAGCCTTGAGATCGCGATCGGCAGTACGATCCATAGAAACCTCGACAATGATAGTGTGAACTATGTAATTTTGAGCTTGTGAGATTGTCAATTCGCTTTCCGCAAAGGCTGGAAATATCGAACCAGGCCAACCCCATTTGCAACGAAACGACAGAAATCATCCGCTACGGTCGACATAATAAAATCACGCACTCATCAGCTTTCAACAAACGACGGCGGTGCAGATGATTTTCAGCCGGTTACGGAAAATTCCGCCTGAAGAAGATATACCCTATCGTCCGTAGGAAATCTTCGAGATCTTTTCTCGAAACGCGTCCATATCTTCGACCGACAGGTGGTTTGGCTCACCCAACTGCTGCGCCAGGAGGTATTGCCGGCAAAGAATCTCGAGCCGATGGGCGAACATCATCGCAATGGGCATCGAAGGCCCGCGCGCGGTCATGCCGTGGTTGGCCATGAGGCAGGCGTAGCGATCGATCAGCGCGTGCGAGACATCTTGCGCCAGCGTTTCGCTGCCAAAGGTCGAATACGGCACGCAGGGAACGTCGTCCCCACCGAACAGGCCGACAAGGTAGTGAAACGGCGGCAACGAATGGCAATGGCACGACACCGCAACACAATTGTCGGAGTGCGTGTGCACGATTGCGGTGGTATTGACATCGTTGCGATATATGCCGGCATGCAACTGCCACTCGCTCGACGGATCGAGACTTTTGTCCCAGTCCCCCGATGCGTTGACGTAGACAATGCTCTCTTCGCAAATATTGTCGCCATCAGCGCCCGCCGGTGAAATAAGCATGCCATTACCGAACCGGACACTCAGGTTTCCCGAAGACAGCTCGGTCAGGCCGAGGTCCACAACCCGTCGGTAAGCCTCTGCCAGCTGGTTTCTTGCCTGCTTTTCGGTTTGATCGCTCATGAGCCCTCCTTGCGCGAAACGCGCCGCCGAAAGCGCCTTTCAAAGGCACGATTCGCTCCATCCAGATGCACAGATACCGCACCCAATAGAATAGTCCAGACTATTGTTTATGTCGGCTGCATGCGCTACTCTGCCGCTGCGCTTGACGAGAAGGGATGCGACGAATGGACAGTGTCGAGATCGGAAGCCTGGGAACGCTTGCCGAATTCGGTTTCACCGGCGGCCGCGATAGCATCCGCCCCTTTGCAGAGCGCGTTTTTGCCGGCCCGGAGCCTCGTTTCCTTCAGGACCAGGACGGGAACCTGGCGGTTTTCCGCAATGCGGATTTGCAGAAACTGGGCGCCCTGCCTCAGATCGGCAACGTTCCCGCCGGGGTCCTGTTTGGCGAATCGCTCGCGCGGATGGACGATCCCACGCCGCCATTGGGTGCCGAAGTCGCGCGCGTGGTGGCAAACCAGGTCTTCACCGCCAATCCGCCGATCCATCGGCCGGTGCGCAAGGCGCTGGTTTCCCGCCTCGGCCCCAGAGAGGTGAGCGCGATGCGGCCGGTGGCGGAGGAAACCGTACAGCAAATCCTCGATGATCTTGCGCCTTTTGGCGAGATAGACGTTATGAGCGACGTCGCCGAACGGCTCACCTGCGGGTTCTGGGGCCGCATGCTGGAGATGGACGCCGACGAAATCGTGGCAATGCAGGCCTATACGCAGGACCTGACCCGGCTTTTTCACTTCAACCGCAACGCCGAAGACTACATCGTGCTTGACAACGCCATGCGCGGATATTGGCGCGTGATCAGGGCAGCGGCCGAGCGCAGCCTTCGTCGGGGCGAGAATCTCTTCGTCGTTGCCTTGGCCGACGACCTCCGGCGGATCGATCTGCCGGACGATCCCGACGAGGCGGGAATCGTCCCGCGCGATGTTGGCGCCATGCTGGCCGGCAACCTGATCGACGGTTTTCATACCGCGGCCCTTGGCGCCGCCAACACGCTGTTCGCGCTGCTGAAAAATCCAGACGCCCTGGCGCGGGTGGTTGCTGACCGGCAACTTGTGACCAGTGCCATCTTCGAAGCATTGCGCCTCGAGCCGCCCGTGATCCACCTGCCCCGCTGGGCGATGGAGGAGGTCATCTTCGCGGGCGTGCGCATACCGCGCGGCGCGATCGTCTCGCTGATGTGGGGCATCGGCGGCTTTGACCCAGCGGCTGTGACCGACCCGCTGCGCTTCGACCTCGATCGCTCGCGCAAGGGCAGCACGACGTTCGGCGGTGGCCAGCACATTTGCCCCGGCCGGTATGTGGCCGTGATGCTGATCGAAGTGCTGCTCGACGCGGTAATGGCCCGCGGCCTGACGCTCACCCCCGGAACGGCAGCGCCGGAATGGATTCCGGCGCACGCCATGGGCCAGATGGAGCGCTTTCCGCTTCGCCTGGCGCCAGCTTCCTGACTGCACAACGCCTTGCCGACGCAGCGCCAGCACGACCAACAACGATATTTATAGCTACTTTATACACAACCACCCCCGCCTGGTTCGAATGAACCGCGGGCACGCCGATTTGAGAGGAGCCGACATGCGCGAGTACACACGATTTTACATCGACGGCCAATGGGTTGAACCGGCTGGCCAAGAGACCCTCGATGTCCTCAATCCCGCGACCGAGGCGGTCGCCGGCCGTATTGCGCTGGGCACCGCTGCCGACGTCGACAAGGCCGTTCACGCCGCGCGGCGCGCTTTTCCTGGCTGGTCTGCCACCAGCCGCGAAGATCGGCTCGCCATCCTGGGCAGCATTCTGGCGGAATACCAGAAGCGCGCCGACGATCTTGCCGCGGCCGTGACCGAGGAAATGGGGGCGCCGGTCTCGCTGGCGCGCAATGCCCAGGTGCAGATCGGTCTGGCGCACCTCGCCACCGCACTGGAAATTCTCAAGACGTTTCCATTCACGCAGGAGCGCGGGCAGACGTTGATCGCGCGCGAGCCGATCGGGGTCTGCGGCCTGATCACGCCGTGGAACTGGCCGCTCAACCAGATTACCTGCAAAGTGGCGCCGGCCATTGCCACAGGCTGCACCATGGTGCTCAAGCCATCGGAGATCGCACCCTTTTCCGCGCAGATCTTTACCGAGATTCTGGAGGCCGCCGGGCTTCCCGCTGGCGTGTTCAACCTGGTTCATGGCGACGGCATTGGTGTGGGCGTGCCGCTTTCCTCGCATCCCGAAGTCGACATGGTGTCGTTCACCGGATCGACGCGGGCAGGCATCGAAGTGGCGCGCAACGCCGCCGCAACCGTCAAGCGGGTGGCGCAGGAACTGGGCGGCAAGAGCCCGCACATCGTGCTCGACGATGCCTATCTGCCGCAAAGCGTTGCCGGCGGCGTGCAGGGCATGATGATCAACTCCGGCCAGTCCTGCAATGCGCCGTCGCGCATGCTCGTGCCGGCCGCGCGCATGGCCGAAGCGATCGAGAGTGCGCGGGCTGCCGCAAGCAGCATCACGGTCGGGCCGCCTGATGGCAACGCCCAGATCGGCCCCGTTGCCTCGCAGGCCCAGTTCGACAAGATTCGCGGGCTTATCCAGTCAGGCATCGATGAAGGCGCAACGCTGGTCGCCGGCGGGGTCGCGCGCCCCGAAGGCCTGGACAAGGGCTATTATGTCCAGCCCACGGTGTTCGCCAACGTGACGCCTGACATGACCATCGCGCGGGAGGAAATCTTCGGTCCCGTCCTGTCGATCATGGCCTACCAGACGCTCGACGAGGCAATCGAAATCGGCAACGACACCGAATATGGGCTCGCCGCCTATGTCAGCGGGGCAGATATCGACACGGCGCGCAAGGTGGCAGCCAGGATGCGCGCGGGCCAGGTATCGATCAATGGCGCGCGCGATCTGATGGCGCCATTCGGCGGCTACAAGCGCAGCGGCAATGGCCGCGAATGGGGCGATTTCGGCTTCCACGAGTTCGTCGAGGTGAAAGCCGTGCTCGGTTACGCCAGCCAGGGATAAACCGGCGCAGCGCCGCGCTGAACAATTTCTCCCACAATTCCAAATCGACCTGACCAAGCACGCATGAAAAGGATGCGATATGAGCGTTGCAATTTCGGCCCCGGAAACCGGGCTCTTCAATCCCAACCCGTCTGACAACTGGAAACCTGTCGAAGGGTCTCCCACGATGAAGACGTGGCTCGAATTCCAGACGGCAGACAAGACCATGGTGACCGGGACCTGGCATTCCACCACCGGCACCTGGCATTCCGAGAACACGCCCTATCACGAATATATCTATCTGATCGCAGGCGCGATCGAACTGACTGCGGATGGCGGCGAGACGGTCAGCGTCAAGGCCGGGGATGCCTTCATGGTCGAGGCAGGGTTCACCGGAACCTGGAAAGTGACCGAACCGGTGCAGAAGCGGTTCTGCCTGCGGCTGGCGTGATCCCCGCCTGATACGCAGGCGCGCAGACCGCCGTCGCGAGAAGGCCTGCTCCGACCGCATGCCGGGGCAGGCCTTCTTATTTGGGCGCGCAACAGGACCGTTACTGGCGGTCGACGGTATGTTAGGCGATGGGAACGTCGAGACGATAGAATTTGGCAGCAGAGCGCGCGAACAGCCACGATTTCTCGTCTGCCGAGGCGGACCGCGTCAGACGTTTGAACGCGTTCCAGGTTTCGACGTAGTCTGCGCCCCAGCGGTCGACCGGGAAGTTGCTTTCGAACAGCGCACGGTCCGGCCCAAAGGCTTCGATGCAGCTTTCTATATACGGCTGCCACAGGCGCGCGAGAGTCTCGGAGCCAACGCGCTGCGTGGGCCCGAGGCCGTCGAGCATCGTGAAGGGCATGCCCAGCCCGCCCAACTTGACGTGAACGTTGGGGCAGGTCGCCAGTTCGCGGATGGCGCGCTGCCAATCGGGAAAGGTCGCTGCCAGCGTGCCGCGGTGCCGGGCGATCCCCAGCGGCGTGCCAACGTGATCCAGCATGATCGGCACGTGCGGAAACGCACGGGCGAGGTCCGTCACTTCCCCGATCTGCGGCGCGAATACCCAGGCATCGAACGAGAGGTCTGCCTCGGCCAATGCGGCAAAGCCGCGCCGAAAGGCGTCGCTGCCATAGAGCCCACGGGGCGCTGGGGCGACCGGGCCGAGTACGCGTTCGTCGTCATGCGGGCCGATGTTGCGGATGCCGCGCAGCTTGCCCGCGCCGGCCGCTTTCGCGCGCGCCAGCGCCGCAGCGGCATCATCGCTGGTCAGATCGACATAGCCCACGATCGCCGCGCACGGCTGGCCTCCCGAAGGATCGCCCGCGCATGCCCGCGCGATTTCCACGACCCGTTCGATCTCACCCAGCGCGCGATCGTTCTCCGATCCGTGTTCGTGGTAGAATGCGCCGCATTCGACATAGACCGTGGCGATGATGTTATGGCCGGTGCGCAAGTCCGCCACGAACTCGTCGCGCAGATACACAGGGTCTTGGACAAAGATATCGTTGAACGGATGCACCGCCTTTGCCGCATAGTGGCTTTCGGGATGATCTTGCCAAAGATGATGGTGCGGATCGATGATCGGCAGATCGGGATCGATCGCGTCCTCGCGCGGCATTATCCGCGCTGCGTTACCCAGCCCCATGCTATCGCTGTCCTTTGCTGTGGCCAAACACCGCCCCTGCCCCAGCGCCTCGGCCATCTTGACCCTGTGAAATGCGGTTCCGGGCCGGCAAAGCGGCTGGCGCTCATATTAATAGCTATCGCTATTGATTGGGTCAAGCCGGTGCGGTAGCATGCGCACTACGCATAGCGGCCCGGAAACTGGGCGCGGCGAGGCCCAGCCGGGATCAGCGCCGCGGTTGTAATAACGATAGCGATTGATGGACAGGAGAACTGAAATGGACACGCTCGCGCCGGCAGACCGGACAGCCGCACAGACCGATACCGCATCGCAGGAATGGCAGATCCGCGTAGAACTGGCCGCGCTCTATCGGCTTGTCGCCCTGCACGGCTGGGATGACGCGATCTATACCCACATTTCGGCGCGACTGCCCGGGGATGATCACCACTTCCTGATCAATCCCTATGGGATGTTTTTCGAAGAGATCACGGCCTCGTCGCTGGTCAAGATCGATCTGGATGGCAAGATCATCGAGCCGACGCCGTACAAGGTCAACCCGGCCGGCTTCACGATCCATTCGGCGATCCACGGCGCGCGCGAAGACGCCCGGTTCGTCATGCACCTCCACTCCGATCACGGCGTTGCCGTGTCGACCCACAGCGAGGGGCTTCTGCCACTGACTCAGCATGCGCTCATCGCGCTGCCCTCGATCAGCTACCACGGGTATGAAGGGATCGCGCTCAATCTTGAGGAGCGTGAGCGGATCGTCGCCGACCTGGGGGACAAGAAGACCATGATCCTGCGCAACCATGGCACGCTTGCGGTGGGAGAAACGGCGGCAGAAGCGTGGCTCGGCATGTATTACCTTGAAAAGGCATGTGCCCAGCAGGTGGCTGCGCTGTCGATCGGGCGAGACAACGTGATGCTTGCGCCAGCCGCTGCGCAGGAAGAAGTGCGGCAGCAGGTGAGTACCGGACGCGCAAAATCGGCGATGCTGGCTTGGCCGGGCTTCCTGCGCCAGCTCGATCGCCGCTTGCCCGGTTACGACAGCTGAGGTCCTGCCGGTTTAGCCACGGCGGGGCAGCGTATCAGGCTTTGCCCCGCCTTTGCTGCCGCGGCAACTGTACGTGGAACACCGCGCCACCATCCGGGCGGTCGCCTGCCAGGACTGTCCCGCCGTGCGCCTCGACAACCGCTTTCACCACGGCGAGGCCAAGGCCACTGCCTCCGTGCACCCGGCTGCGCGACGGTTCACCCCGCCAAAAGCGGCGAAAAACCTGATCGGGCTCGTGCGACGGCAGACCGGGACCACGATCGGTAATGATCAGCAAGGCGCTGGCACCATCGATTTTCGTTTCGACTTCGACCACCCCACCTGTTGCGGCATGCCGGCGGGCGTTGTCGACAAGCGCGAGCAGGACCTGTCCCAGCCGTTGCTCATCCATCTCGGCCAGGGTCGGCGCGAGGCGCGTTTCCAGGCGCATGCCGGCGCTGGCCAGGATCGGCTCGAGGGCGTGCAGGTGCGTGGCGGCGAGCAGCGCCATATCGGCCAAACGCACATTCAGTTCGAGACGGCCGGTATTGGCCAGGCTGAGCGTCTGCAAATCCTCAACGATGCGCGCGAGCAGATCCACCTCCTGGATCAGCGCGGCGATCGCGGGACCATCGGTGGCAAACACGCCATCCAGCTGGCCTTGCAGCCGCCCGCGCAAGATCGTCAGCGGGGTGCGCAACTCGTGCGCGATGGCCGCAGAGCCTTCGCGCAGATCACGGTCATAGGCTTCCAGCGCCTCGGCCATACTGTTGAAATCGGACAGCAATTGCCGTAGCTCGCCCGCGCCAGGCGGCCCTTCGGCCGCCCGCGCCGACAGATCGCCCGAGGTGATCGCGCGCGCCGCGTGGCTCACTGCCTCGATCGGGCGGGCCAGGCGGGTGGCCAGCGCCAGGCCAACCGCGATGCCGAACATCGATGCCAGCGCAGCCAATCCGATCAGCAGCACGCTCTGTTCGTGGTCGATGGTCTGCGCGATCCGCACCCGTTCCTTGTAGAGCGCGACAGCAGCTGGCGCCGGCGGGC
>NZ_KE148435.1:48746-72952 GCF_000410615.1 Novosphingobium sp. B-7
CTTCCCCCGGCGTTGACCTCCATCAGCGTCTGGCGCGCAACCGGATCGAGCGCATTGAGCATCATCTGCTCTTGCCATCGCGCGAAGAGATTGAGCCCGACATAGCCGAACAGGATGGCCAGCAGGATGGCCAGGATCATCGCCGCCGCCAGTTGCGTGCGCAGGCGCAGCGTGCGCCACATCATCGCGCCGACAATCGATAGCCGACGCCGCGCACGCTTTCGAGCACGTCGCCGGCCCCGGCCATCTCCAGCTTGCGCCGCAATTTCGACAGGTGGCTGTCGACGGTCCGTTCAAGCGCCTCTCCTTCCGGAAGGCATGCATCAAGCAGCGCGCCGCGACCGACCACCCGCGGGCTCGCGCGGGCGAGATATTCGAGCAAGCGAAATTGCGTGATGGTCGTCTCGATCAGGCGGCGCGGTCCCTCGCCTGCGGAAACCGACACGAGATGCGCATCGCAATCGATCTCGATCATCCCGATCCGCAGCCGCTGCGGCACGCTTTGCGACCTTGCCCGGCGCAGCACGGCGGCAGACCTCGCCACCAGTTCGGCCGGATTGAAAGGCTTGACGACATAGTCGTCTGCCCCGATGCGCAACCCCGCAAGCCGTTCGTAATCCTCGCCCAGCGCGGTTAGCATGATGATCGGCGTGTCGGAATGCGCGCGCATCCGCGCCAAGGCCTGAAACCCATCGAGCTTGGGCAGCTTGACATCGAGGATGACGAGGTCCGGGGCCAGCCGGTAGTGGTTCTGGACGCCTTCCTCCCCATCTGCGGCGCGGACCACGCGGTAGCCCTCGCGCTCGAAATAGGCCCGGATAATGTCAGCGATTTTCTGCTCGTCCTCGACGACCAGCACCAGGGGCCCGGACTCGGTCATGCATTGTTGCCCAGCGATTGCGACATAGTCGCAGGTATTATAGCCCTGACTATATTATACAAGCCAGCCGAGCCGCGCGGGAAAGGCCCTCTCATCACTCCGGGGCGAACAAGCCGTTGCCCAATACCGACTTGTAGGCATCCATCACCACGGCCAGCGAGCGATCCTTGCGCCACCCCTGCAGATCGTAGGCCGCGTTGATTGCCGCGAGCAGAAACTGTGCGGCGATGAACGGATCGACCAGGCGAACGGCGCCTTCGGCCATCCCTTCCACCAGCTCGCCCATCATGCCGAGCGCCGTGCGCTGGGCATAGCGCAGCGCCAGCGCGCGAACCGCAGGCGGCATCGCCTGATAGGCCGTCACGCGCAGCAGCGGGAACTCGTCGGCAAACTGCAGCTGCAGCGCCGACTGCACCGTGGCGGAAAGCCGCTTCCACGCCGATGCCTGCTCGGCCCTGGCCCTGGTCTGCAAATCGGCCAGGCGACGGTGGCTGGCCCGCCAGCACGCGACGACCAGATCATCCTTGGAATCGAGATGATGGTAGAAACTGCCCTTGGTGCGATTGAATTCCGCCATGATCCGCTTGACGGACGCGCCGCGATAGCCGGTGGCATTGATGAAACGCGTTGCCACGCGCAGAAAGCTTTCCTGGTCGCCCGCATCGGTTACCGCCCCCGGCGTGAACACGCGAACGTCCCAGGCCGTGCCGGGCGTGACGATACCGCCGTCGAGAATCCGGAAAAAACGCTGCCGGACGTTGGGCATATCCCCGATCGCGAACTGCCCAAGCCATGTGCGCTGCCATAGCAGCGCCTCGTTGAGGATGTGCGCGCGCGCAATCAGCACGTCGCGGTGCGAGGCATCACGGGCCGGGCCAAAGAAACTGCGGATCGCCCGCAGCGTGCCGCGATATTGCTCGATCAGCGATGATCGCGCCGGCTCGTCCATCGAGCGGATTTCGGAAAGGTTTGCCAGCGGCCGCTCCGACTGACGCAGGGTTCCCGCAAAGTGCTCGAAATGCAGTTCGACGTAGCGGGCAACGCGCGCGCGGGGCGTCGCCTCTGCCTGCGCTGCATCCACCATCGCTGCCAGTCGGCCGAGCGTGTCTTCGAACACCGCCGTCAGCAGCTGCTCCTTGCGACGGAAGTAATAGGTCACGCTGGTCGTGCTCAGGCCCAGTTCGGTCGCCACATCAGACAGCGTCATCCCGCGCATGCCCTTGTCGTTCAACAGCGCCGTCGCCGCATCGACGATGCGCTGCTTCTGCCTGTCAAAGCGGGTCGCGCTATCGACCAAGGCAGCGCCGGTTTCCGCGCCGGGCATAGGGGTGATGGTGTCGCACATGCATGCCTTATCGCCACTCGCGCCGCGGCTGTCGACCCACAGATTGCACCACCCCAAACTGAGATTCGAATATCGGGTCAGTTTTAGCAAAGCGACGAGCCGTGCCGATTTTACGCAATATATCTCGTTTTGCTTGTCGAGTCCTGCTGGACAGGTCTGCAGAGATGCGTCATGGTCAGGCATAATTATAACTTAGGGTATGGCTCTTGAGTCGGCCAGCCTCTGGAGAGGATCCATGAATTTCACCTTCACCGAACGTGAGCGGCACTTCCAAGGCGCGGTGCGTGATTTTATCGCCGCGCACGTCAGGCCGCAGGTCGAAGCCTATGGGGCGGAGGTGAACACCGGCGATCGCTGGACGCCATCACAAACGATCGAGGCGCTCAAGCCAAAGGCCAAGGCTGCCGGGCTGTGGAACCTGTTCATGCCGCCGGCGTCGGGCCATAGCCATGTGGACGACAGCTTCGTGTTCGAGGGAACGCAGCTCAGCAATCTTGAATATGCGCTCTGCGCCGAAGAGATGGGGCGCATCGGTTGGGCTTCGGAAGTGTTCAACTGCTCGGCGCCCGACACCGGCAACATGGAAGTGCTGCACCGCTATGGCACGCGGGCGCAGAAGGATCGCTGGCTCAAGCCGCTGATGGAGGGCACGATCCGCTCGGCGTTCCTGATGACCGAGCCCGAGGTCGCCTCGTCCGACGCGACCAACATCCGCACCTCGATCCGGCGTGACGGCGATCATTATGTGATCAACGGGCGCAAGTGGTGGTCGTCTGGCATGGGCGACCCGCGCGCCAAGCTGGCGATCGTGATGGGCAAGACCGATCCCGATGCCCCCGCGCACAGCCAGCAGGCGATGATCCTGGTCGATGTCGATACGCCCGGCGTGAAGGTCGAGAGGCTGCTGTCGGTTTATGGCTATGACCACGCCCCCCACGGCCATGCCGAGGTTACGCTGACCGATGTGCGCGTGCCGGCGGAAAACCTGCTGCTGGGCGAGGGCCGCGGCTTTGAGATTGCCCAGGGAAGGCTCGGGCCGGGCCGCATTCATCACTGCATGCGCACGATCGGCGCCGCCGAGGAGGCGCTGGAGGCCATGGCCAGGCGGCTGGTATCGCGGACCGCGTTCGGCAAGCGCCTCTCCGAACACAGTGTGTGGGAGGAACGCGTCGCCCGTGCCCGCATCGACATCGAGATGACGCGGCTGCTCTGCCTCAAGGCGGCCGACATGATGGACCGCGCCGGCAACAAGGCCGCCCGCAACGAGATCGCGATGATCAAGGTACAGGCGCCGATGATGGCCCTGAAAATCATCGACGATGCCGTGCAGGCCCATGGCGGCGCTGGTGTCTCGGGCGATTTCCAGCTGGCGGCAGACTGGGCCAACATCCGCACGCTGCGCCTTGCCGACGGCCCTGACGAGGTACACGCCCGCGCCATCGCCCGCGCGGAACTCGGCAAATACCGTGACGCCGCGCGATGAGCGATCTCGACCAGGACAAGCTGGCGGGATGGCTCAAACAGGCCACCTCTGCCGAGCTGCGCGCGGTGGAGAAGTTTGCCGGCGGGCAGTCCAACCCCACCTACCGCATTGAAACCTCGGCCGGAAATTTCGTGCTGCGGCGCAAGCCGTTTGGCCAGTTGCTGCCGTCGGCCCATGCGGTCGACCGTGAATTTCGCCTGATCTCGGCCCTTTCCCCAACCGGATTTCCGGTGCCCCGTCCGATTGCGCTGTGCGAGGACGAAAGCGTGATCGGTGCCGTCTTCTACCTGATGGAGCTGGTGGAGGGCCGCACGCTGTGGGATGGCACGCTGCCCGATATCCCCAAGCCCGATCGCCATGCCTATTACGAGGCGATGGTCGATACGCTCGCGGCGCTTCACGCGATCGATCACCAGGCCGTCGGGCTCGGTGATTTCGGACCGCCAGGCAACTATTTCGAGCGGCAGATCCAGCGCTGGACCAAGCAGTATCGCGCCGCGCAGACGGACGACATTGCCGAGGTGGACAAGCTGATCGATTGGCTGCCGCGTACAGTGCCCGCGCAGACCCGCACCGCGATCATCCACGGCGACTACCGGATCGACAACCTGATCTATGCCCCCACTGCCCCCAGGGTGGCAGCGGTGCTCGATTGGGAGCTGACCACGATCGGCGATCCGCTGGCCGACTTCACGTATTTCGCGATGAGCTGGGCGATGCCGCGTGACGGGCGGTCGGGGCTCGCCGGCCTCGATCTCGCTGCCGAAGGGCTGCCGCCGCTTGGCGCCATGGTCGACCGCTATTGCGCGGCCAGCGGGCGAGACGCCTTGCCCGATCTGCATTGGTATTTTGCCTACAACCTGTTCCGCCTGGTCGGCATCGTCCAGGGCATCAAGAAGCGTCTGATCGATGGCAATGCCTCGAGCAGCAGGGCCGCAGAAGCCGTCGCCAAATTGCGGCCGCTGGCCCAGGCCGCCTGGGCACAAGCACGCCAGGCCGGCGCCACCGCATAAGGAGAGCGATAAACATGGACTTGTTCGATCTGACCGGCAAAGTCGCGATCATCACCGGATCGTCGCGCGGCATTGGCCGCGCCATCGCCGAGGCTTATGCCGATGCCGGTGCCAAGGTGGTGATCTCCAGCCGCAAGCAGCAGGCTTGCGAGGAAGTTGCCAACGCCATCAACGCCACGCATGGCGAGGAACGCGCCATCGCCATCGCGGCCAGCATCTCTGACAAGGCGATGCTGCAGGCGCTGGTTTCGGAAACGCGCCAGCGGTTCGGCAAGATCGACATCCTCGTCTGCAACGCGGCCTCCAACCCCTATTACGGGCCCATGGCGGGGATCACCGACGAGCAGTTCCGCAAGATCTTCGACAACAACGTGCTGGCCAATCACTGGCTGGTCAACATGGTCGTGCCCGAAATGATCGAGCGCGAGAACGGCGCGATCGTGATCGTCTCCTCGATCGGCGGGCTGATCGGGTCCGACGTGATCGGCGCCTACAACGTGTCCAAGGCCGCCGATTTCCAGCTGGTCCGCAACCTTGCGATCGAATTTGGCCGGCACAACGTGCGCGTCAACGCCATCGCACCTGGGGTGATCCGCACCGACTTTGCCAAGGCGCTGTGGGAAGACCCGGAGGCAGAGGCCGCGCTCAAGCGCGTCACCCCGCTCGGCCGCATTGGCGAGCCCGACGAGATCGCGGGCGCGGCGGTCTTCCTCGCTTCGAAAGCCGGCGCCTATGTCACCGGCCAGGGCATTGTCGTTGACGGTGGCACGACTATCCGGGGCGGCCTGTGAACGCGCGGTTTGCCGGCAAGAGTGTCCTCGTCACCGGCGCGGCATCGGGAATTGGCCGCGCCGCGGCCATCCTGTTTGCCGAACAAGGCGCAAAGGTTTTGGCGGTCGACCTCACCGATGGCGTGGAAGCGACGGCTGCCGCACATCCCGCGATTACCGCGATGCGCGGGGACGCGGGCAATGAGGGCGATGTCATCGCGATGATCGCCGCCGCAATCCAGACCCATGGCGGGATCGATGTGATCTTTGCCAATGCCGGGATCAGCGGCGGCATGGCCGGCATCTTCGACCAGTCGGTGGAAGATTGGCAGGCCCTGCTGCAGGTCAACCTGATCGGTCCGTTCCTTGCCATCAAGCATGGCGCCAAGGCCATGCTCGATGCCGGAACCGCCGGTGCGATCGTCTGTACCGCCTCGGTCGCAGGGCTGCGGGCCGGCGCGGGTGGCCCGGCATACTCCGCATCCAAGGCGGGGGTGATCAATCTTGTTCAGACTGCGGCACAGCAGCTCAGCGGATCGGGCATTCGCGTCAATGCGGTGTGCCCTGGCCTGATCGAGACGGGCATGACCCAGTCATTCTACGAACGCGCCCGCGCCAAGGGCAAAAGCGACCAACTGGGGCAACTCAACCCGCTCAAGCGCGGCGGCCAGCCCATCGAGATCGCCACCGCGGTCGCATTCCTCGCGTCCGACGAAGCCAGCTACGTCAACGGCCATGCCCTGGTCGTCGATGCCGGCCTCTCCTCCTCCCATCCCTTCGCCCGGCCGCGCGGCCTGGGCGAGACGTCCTTCTGACGAGAGATATCCCATGATCGAGACCAAGCTTCACGACGACGTCCTCGAGATTGTCATGGCCAACCCGCCGGTCAATGCACTGGGGGCGCAGGTCCGCCAGGGGCTGGCCAAGGCGCTGGCCGATGCGCAGGGCGATCCGGCGATCAAGGCGATCGTCATTCGCGGCGCCGGCAAGATGTTCTCGGGTGGCGCCGACATTACCGAGTTTGGCAAGCCGCCGGTCGATCCTTGGCTGCCGCAGGTGGTCGATGCGATCGAGGCGAGCGCCAAGCCGGTGGTCGCCGCCATTCATGGCATGGCGCTGGGCGGCGGGCTGGAGGTGGCGCTGGGCGCGCATTACCGGATCGCCAGCCCCAAGGCCAGGCTGGGCCTGCCCGAAGTCTCGCTTGGCATCCTGCCCGGTGCCGGTGGCACGCAACGGCTGCCGCGCCTCGTCGGCGTGGAAACCGCGCTTGGCATGATCGTCTCGGGTACGCCGATCGCGGCGAGCAAGGCGGCGCAGGCCGGGCTCGTCGACAAACTGGCCGAAAGTGACGAAAGCCTTGCCGCCGAGGCGATCGCCTATGCCCGCACGCTCACTGCGCCCCGCCGCACCGGCGATCGTTCGGTTTCGGTCGATCCGGCGGTGTTTGAACAGTTTGCGGCCCAAAATGCCCGCAAGATCAAGGGCCTCGACGCGCCCCAGGCCTGCATCGCGGCGGTGAAGGCGGCAACCGAACTGCCGCTCGACCAGGGGCAGGAAAAGGAACGCGCGCTGTTCCAGCAACTCGTCGCCGGCGAGCAGTCCAAGGCGCTGCGCCACGTCTTCTTCGCCGAGCGCGCCGCGGCCAAGATCGATGGCCTGCCCAAGGATATCCAGCTCCGCCCGATCACCAAGGTCGGCGTGATCGGCGCCGGCACGATGGGCGGCGGCATCTCGATGAATTTCCTCTCGGCGAATATCCCGGTAACCATGGTCGAGATGGCGCAGGATGCGCTGGACCGTGGCATCGGCGTCATGCGCAAGAACTATGAGGCGACTGCCGCCAAGGGCAGGCTCACCGCCGAGCAGGTCGAAAAGGCGATGGGCCTGATCACCCCAACGCTCGACTTTTCAGCGCTTGCCGACTGCGACCTCATCATCGAGGCGGTCTATGAAAACATGGACGTGAAGAAGGAGATTTTTGCCAGGCTCGACGGCATCGCCAAGCCGGGCGCGATGCTTGCGTCCAATACCTCCTATCTCTCGATCGACGAAATCGCGGCGGCAACCACGCGCCCGCAGGACGTGCTCGGCCTCCATTTCTTCTCGCCCGCCAACGTGATGAAGCTGGTCGAGGTGGTACGCGGCGCCAAAACCGCGCCCGATGCGCTGGCCACCGGCATGGATATCGCGCGCAAAATCGGCAAGGTGCCAGTTGTGGCCGGGGTCTGCTATGGCTTCATCGGCAATCGCATGCTGATCCCGCGCCAGGCCAACGCCAACGCGCTGCTGCTGGAAGGCGCCACGCCGGAACAGGTCGATCGCGTGCATACCGACTTCGGCATGCCGATGGGTCCGTTCCAGATGGCTGACCTCGCCGGCGTCGATATCGGCTGGCATCGCGATCCCAGCCGCATCGAAAGCCTTCAGGACGCGCTGTGCGCCGAGGGCCGCTGGGGCCAGAAGAAGCAGGCCGGCTTCTACGATTACGACGAAAAGCGGCGGCCGACGCCATCGCCTGTCGTCGCGACGATCATCGATGATTTCCGCGCCAGGGCTGGCATCGTCCCGCGCGATATTTCCGACGAGGAAATCATGGTGCGCACGCTGTACTCGATGGTCAACGAAGGCGCCAAGATCCTGGAAGAAGGCATCGCCCAACGCGCTTCGGATATCGATGTCGTGTGGAACTATGGCTATGGTTGGCCGCGTCACAAGGGCGGGCCGATGTTCTGGGCAGACACGGTCGGATTGGACAAGATCGCGCAGGCCCTGACACGCTACCAACAAGCGCTGGGCGCCGAATTCACGCTCTCGCCGCTGCTGCTGGACTGCGCCGCGCAAGGCAAGCCGCTCGACCGATAAGCGACGCACAAAAAAGACAAGACAAGAGGAGAGCATCATGCCGCTACGCTTCGCTGAACCGGCGACCGAGGCCTATCGCTTCCCGCTGACCATCCGCCACCTGCTCGATAGTGCCCTGACCACGGCGAGCGACCGGCGGATCGTCTATCGCGACCAGGGCAGCTGGACCTATCGCGAGTTTGCCGGGCGGGTCGGCCGGCTCGCCTCGCTGCTGGCGGACCTGGGTGCCGAGCAGGGGATGACGATCGCGGTGATGGACTGGGACAGCCACCGCTATCTCGAGGCCTATTTCGCCGTTCCGATGATGGGCGCTGTGCTGCAGACGGTGAACGTGCGTCTGCCCGCGCCGCAGGTTGCCTACACGCTGAACCACGCCAAGGCGGAGATCCTGCTCGTCCACCATGATTTCTTTCCGCTGGTTGAAGCCGTGCTGCCATCGCTGCCCGGCGTAAAGGCAGTGGTCGCCATCATGGATGGCACGCAAGGCGCGCTGCCGGCCTTTGCCAAGGGCGAGTACGAAGCGCTGTCGGCCGCAGCCTCGCCGGATTATCCGTTCGAGGACTTCGACGAAAACGCCGTTGCCACCACCTTTTACACCACCGGCACCACCGGCAATCCCAAGGGCGTGTGCTTTACCCACCGCCAGTTGGTCCTCCACACGCTGGCGTGCAACGCGCCGTTCGGCGCGGCCGACGGCACCGGCTTTGCCTACAAAGACGTCTACATGCCGCTGACGCCGATGTTCCACGTCCATGCCTGGGGCGTGCCCTATGTCGCGACGATGCTGGGCATGACGCAAGTCTATCCGGGTCGGTACGAGCCCGAGATGCTGTGCCGGCTGCACGCGCAGCACAAGGTGACCTATTCGCACTGCGTGCCGACCATCCTGCGGATGCTGCTCGATGCGGCCGAAAAGACCGGCACCGATGTCAGCGGCTGGACGATCACCGTGGGCGGATCAGCATTGTCGCCGCAACTCTGCGCCGAAGGGCGCCGCAAGGGCATGCGTCTGATCGCGGGGTACGGCATGTCGGAAACCGGGCCGCTGGTCTCGGTCGCGCGTATCCGCCCCGGCACCGAAGGCGATGACGCGGCGGAAATCCAGGCATTGACCGCGACGGTCCCGGCCCCGCTGATTTCTGCGCGGATCGTCGATGATGACATGAATGATCTGCCGCATGACGGCCAGACGCGCGGCGAACTGGTGCTGCGCGCGCCCTGGCTTACCCCCTGCTACACCGGCGACGCCAAGGCCTCGGAAACGTTGTGGCGCGGCGGCTGGATGCACACGCAGGACATCGCGACGATCGATCCCGATGGCTATATCCGGATCCGCGACCGGCTGAAGGACGTGATCAAGACCGGCGGCGAATGGATCGATTCCATCCAGCTGGAGGAACTCGTCGCCACTGCCGAAGGTGTGGTGGAAGTGGCGGTGGTGGCCATGCCAGACGCCAAATGGGGCGAGCGGCCCTTGGCGGTTGTGGTCGTGCGGCCTGGCGCCGCGCTGACGCTCGAAGCGCTCAACGCGCCGATCGAGGCAGCGATCAGCCAAGGCACCATCACCCGCTATGCCAAGCTGGAGCGCTTTGCCGTGGTCGAGGGCCTGCCCCGCACCAGCGTCGGCAAGATCGACAAGAAGCTCATCCGCGCCACCCATGCCGATAACGCCCAGGCGGGCGTGGCCTGATGCCCTGCTCCGCTTGTCGCGGCGGCCTCCGCCCTGCCCCTGCCCCCCGCCAGCCGCATGGCGGCCTGTTTGAAAGGTTGATCTGATGGATCTCCACTTCTCGCCCGAGGAAATGGCTTTCCGTGAGGAAGTCAGGGCTTTCCTGAAGGATCGGCTGCCCACCCGCATCGCCGAAAAGGTGCGCACCAGCAAGCGGCTCACCAAGCAGGACATGGTCGAATGGCACGCCATCCTCAACGAGCGCGGCTGGTATGCCAACCACTGGCCCAAGGAATATGGCGGCCCCGGCTGGTCGGTGGCGCAAGCGGCGATCTTCGACATCGAAAGCGCGCTGGCCCACGCACCGCGCATCGTCCCGTTCGGCGTTTCGATGCTGGGTCCGGTGCTGATCAAATATGGTTCGCAGGCGCAAAAGGATCATTGGCTGCCGCGTATCCTCGACGGTACCGACTGGTGGTGCCAAGGCTATTCCGAACCTGGCGCCGGCTCTGACCTTGCCAGCCTGAAAACCAGCGCGGTGCGCGATGGCGACCATTACGTCGTCAACGGCCAGAAGACCTGGACCACGCTTGGCCAGTATGCCGACATGATTTTCTGCCTGGTGCGCACCTCGACCGAGGGCAAGAAGCAGGAGGGCATCTCGTTCCTGCTGATCGACATGAAAACGCCTGGCGTCGAAGTTCGCCCGATCATCCTGCTCGACGGCGAGCACGAGGTGAACGAGGTGTTCTTCACCGATGTGCGCGTGCCGGCGGAAAACCTGGTTGGCGAGGAAAACAAGGGCTGGACCTATGCCAAATACCTGCTGACTTACGAGCGCGCGGGCCTGGCTGGGGTTGGCGGCTCGATGGCGGCGTTCAACCACCTCAAGGAAATCGCGCAGAGCCAGCGCAAGGGGGGCCGGCCGCTCGCGGAAGACCCGTTGTTCGCCGCGCGTCTCGCCCGGCTGGAAATCAACCTCGAGAACCTCAAGCTCACTAATCTGCGCGTGCTGGCCGCTTCGGGAAGCGGCGGGTCGGCGCCGCTGGAAATGAGCGCGATGCTCAAGATCTGCGGCACCGAGATCCGCCAGGAGATCACCAGCCTCACCCGGCGCGCGCTGGGGCCATACGCCCAGCCCTTTGTCAGCGAGGCGCTGGACGAGGGCTTCAACGGCGCGCCGATCGGGCCGGACTATGCCGCGCCAGTAGCGGTGGACTATTTCAACAACCGCAAGCTCTCGATCTTCGGCGGCTCCAACGAAGTGCAGCGCGAGATCATCACCAAAGCCCTGTTGGAGCTCTGAGCCATGTATTTCCACCACAGCGAAGATCGGCAGATGCTGGCCGACATGCTCGGCCGCTACCTCCAGCAGCGTTACCCGTTCGACATCCGCAACAAGATCAGCTCGTCGCCGGAAGGCTGGTCACGCACGCATTGGGCGGAACTGGCGGAACTGGGTGTCGTGGGCGCCCTGTTCGGCGAGGAAGCGGGCGGCTTTGGCGGCACCGGCTTTGACATTGCGGCCGTGTTCGAAGGATTGGGCAAGGCACTCGTGGTCGAGCCGTTCCTTGGCACGCTGATCGCCGGCCAGGCACTGGCCAAGGCCGCGGGCGGGCAGGACGCGCTGCTGGCCGAGGTGATCGCCGGGACTACCCTGCTCGCCTTTGCGCATGAAGAGCCGCAGAGCCGGTACGATCTCCACGACGTAGAAACCCATGCTTTGCCCAACAGCGAGGGCTGGGCGCTCCATGGTTGCAAGGCGGTTGTCCCGCAGATCGAGGCGGCCGATCGCATTCTCGTCTCGGCGCGGATCGCCGGCGCACCGGGCGATGAAGCCGGCATCGGCCTGTTCCTTCTCGACAAGGCGGCGGCCCAGGTGCGCGGCTATCCCATGGTCGATGGTGGGCGCGGCGGCGAGCTGGTCCTCGATAACACGCCTGCCACGCTGGTGGCCGAGGACGGCTACCCCCTCATCGAGCAGGCGATCGCCGCCGGCATCGTCGCGCTTGCCTGGGAGGCCGTCGCGGTGATGGACGTGCTCAAGACCGCTACGCTCGATTACCTGCGCACGCGAAAACAGTTCGGCGTGCCGATCGGCAAGTTCCAGGCGCTGCAACATCGCATGGCCACCGTGGCGCTGGAGATCGAGCTGGCGCGCTCCGCCGCGATCAGCGCCGCCGATGCGCTGGGCCAGGATCGGCGCACCCGCGAGCGTGCCGTCTCGGCCGCCAAGTACACGATCGGCCGCGTCGGCACGCTGGTGGCCGAGGAAGCCATCCAGATGCATGGTGGCATCGGCATGACGTGGGAGCTGCCGCTCTCGCACTACGCCAAGCGGCTGACGATGATTGGCCACCAGCTCGGCGACGAAGACCATCATCTTGGCCGCTTCATCGCGTTGGGGCACGCCTGATGAGCAGCGACGCATTGCCCTCGGCCGCACTGCTTGCCTTCCAGCTGGGCGACTGGCTGGATGCACTGGGCGGGGATGACCATGGCACGTTCCTCGCCATGCTGGAAATGGCGCACAAGCTCGCGGCAGACGAATTCATGCCACACTATCGCCAGGCCGACCTCCAGGAACCAACGCTCGATACCGATGGCGTGCATATTCTGCCCGCGATCAAGCAGGCCCTGGCCCGCTATGCCGAACTCGGCCTGTTCGGCATCAGCTTCCCCGAAGAGCTGGGCGGGCTCGGTCTTCCCACGACGACGTCGCTGGCGCTGTATGCGGTCTTTGCCGCAGCCAATGTGTCGACCTCTGCCTATCCGATGCTGACGACGGCCAATGCCCGTCTCATCACCGCGTTTGGCACGCCCGCGCAAATCACGCGGTTCGCGCGCCCGCAGATCGCAGGGCGCTGGTTTGGCACGATGTGCTTGTCAGAGCCGCAAGCCGGGTCGAGCCTGGGCGATATCCGCACCCGCGCCATCCCCGATGGCGAGGACGAGCACGGCGTCCGGTATCGGATCACCGGCAACAAGATGTGGATTTCGGGCGGCGACCAGGATGTGAGCGAGAATATCGTCCACCTCGTCCTCGCCAAGATCACCGACGAAAATGGCGCGCTTCCGGCCGGATCGAAGGGCATCTCGCTGTTCATCGTGCCCAAATGGCTTGCGGATGGATCGCCCAACGATGTCGTCGTTGCCGGGCTCAACCACAAGATGGGCTTTCGCGGCACGTCCAACTGCCTGCTCAATTTCGGCGAGCGCGAGGGCGCGATCGGATGGCGCGTCGGCGCGCCGGGCCAGGGGCTGGCCCAGATGTTCATGATGATGAACGAGGCCCGGATCGGGGTTGGCATGGGCGCGGCCGCCCTGGCCTATCGCGGGTATCGCCAATCGCTGCGCTATGCGCGCGAACGGGTGCAAGGCCGCGCTGTCGGCACCAAGGGCGGCGATCCGCTGCCGATTATCGACCATCCCGACGTTCGCGGCATGATCCTGCGGCAAAAGGTCTATGCCGAGGGTGCGATCGCGCTCTGCCTCTATTGCGCGCACCTTGTCGATCAGGCGAGCGAGGATGCAGAGGCGCTGCTCGCGCTGCTCACCCCGGTGGCCAAGACGTGGTCATCCGAGTTCGGTCTCACCGCCAACGACCTCGCCATCCAGGTTCTGGGCGGATACGGCTACACGCGCGATTTCGATGTCGAGCAGCTCTACCGCGACAACCGCCTCAACCCGATCCACGAAGGCACCACTGGCATCCAGGCGATCGACCTGCTGGGACGCAAGATCCTGTTTTCCGACGGGCGCGGCCTTGCCATGCTGCGCGACAGGATCACCGCCACGGCGGCATGCGCGGATAGCGCCCTGGCCGGTTGCGCCACTGCACTGACTGCCTTCTGGGACCGACTGGCACAGACCATTGCCGGGCTACAGAAGCGCAGCGGCGCTGACACCTTTGACGATGCGACGCTGTTTCTGCGCGCCTTCGGCCACGGTGTCGTGATGTGGTTGTGGTTGGACCAGGCCGGGAAGGCCGCCGTCGATAGTCCGCTGCGCCCCGGCATCCTCGCTGCGTGCCGTTTCATGGCCGAAACCGAACTGCCACAGGGGCTGGCGTGGCTCCGCGTGGTCGACACGCACAGCGATCTGGTGCGCAACCTGCCGGAAGAGGCATTCGCATGACCGATTTTACCGCTGCCATCCAGGCAGAGATCGGCATCCCCCGCCATTCGGACTGGGTCATCGTCGATCAGAAGATGATCGATCTCTTCGCCGAAGCGACGCACGACCACCAGTTCATCCACGTCGATCCGGCGCGCGCGGCGCAAACACCGTTCGGCGGCACGATCGCGCACGGCTTCCTCACCCTGTCATTGCTCGCCTGGCTCGATGGCTCGATCACCCGCCCCGCGATGCCGCCTGTCAAGATGGGCGTGAACTATGGGCTGGACCGCGTGCGGTTCATCTCGCCGGTTCGCTCTGGCAGCCGGATTCGCCTGGCGTCGACACTTGTCGACATCACCGAGAAGGCGCCCGGCCGCTTTCAGCAGACACTCGATGTCTCGATCGAGATCGAGGGGCACGCCAAGCCTGCTCTTGCCGCCGTGTGGCTCACCCAATTCACGATTTGAAAAATCAGGAGATTTTCGTGCGCGAAGCCGTCATCGTTTCCACCGCCCGTACGCCGATCGGCCGCGCCTATCGCGGCGCCTTCAACGCCACCCCCTCCCCCACGCTCGCCGCGCATGCGATCCGCAGCGCCGTCGAGCGGGCCGGAGTGGACCCGGCCGAAATTGACGATTGCATCATCGGCTCTGCCTTGCCGCAGGGCGTGCAGCACACGATCGGGCGCACCGCGGCCTTGCGCGCTGGCCTGCCGGTAACGGTCTCGGGCCTCACCATCGACCGGCAATGCTCCTCCGGGCTCATGGCGATCGCCACGGCTGCCAAGCAGGTCATCGTCGATCGCATGGACGTGGTCGTTGCCGGCGGCGTTGAATCCATTTCTCTGGTGCAGACGCCGCAAATGCGGGTGGAACCCGATCGCGCGCTGCTCGCGATGGTACCAGACATCTACATGCCGATGCTTCAGACCGCCGAGATTGTCGCCAAGCGCTATGGCATCTCGCGCGCCGCGCAGGATGCCTATGCGTTGCGCTCGCAGCAACAGACGGCCAGGGCCCAGGCCGCCGGGGCCTTTGACCAGGAAATCGTACCCGTAACCGCGACGATGGCTGTTGCCGACAAGGCCACCGGCGAAATTTCGCACCGCGACGTCACGCTGACCAAGGACGAGGGCAATCGCCCGGAGACCACGGCAGACGGGCTCGCCGCGCTCAAGCCGGTGGTCGAAGGCGGTGTCATCACCGCGGGCAATGCATCGCAACTGTCCGATGGCGCTTCGGCCTGCGTGGTCATGGAAGCCAAGCTGGCTGCCGATCGCGGGCTCACGCCGCTCGGCCGCTATGTCGGCATGGCAATGGCCGGCACCGAGCCCGATGAAATGGGCATCGGCCCGGTCTTTGCAGTGCCCAAGCTGCTCGAACGGTTCGGCCTTGGCATGGACGACATCGGGCTGTGGGAGCTTAACGAAGCCTTTGCCGTGCAGGTGCTGTATTGCCGCGACACGCTGGGCATTCCCGATGACCGGCTCAACGTCAATGGCGGCGCCATCTCGATCGGCCATCCCTATGGCATGTCGGGCGCACGCATGGTCGGTCACGCGTTGATCGAGGGCAAGCGGCGCGGTGCGCGGCACGTTGTCGTGACGATGTGCGTGGGCGGCGGCATGGGCGCGGCCGGCCTGTTCGAGGTGATGTGATGAAGGCGCTCATCTCGCGCGCGCCCGGCGGCCCTGAAACGCTGGAACTGGCCGAGCTGCCAACGCCGCAGCCCGGCCGATCGGAACTGCGGATCCGCGTCATCGCCTGCGCCATCAACTATCCCGATGTGCTCATCATCGAGGACAAGTACCAGTTCAAGCCAACCCGCCCCTTCGCACCGGGCTCGGAGGTTTGCGGTGTCGTCGATGCGCTGGGCGAGGGCGTGGAGGATTGGGCGATCGGTGATCGGTTGATCGCGATCACGCTTGGCGGCGGGCTGGCCGAACAGGTCATCGTTCCCGCCGCCTCGGCCATCCGCCTGCCCGACGGCGCCGATCCGGTCGAAGGCGCCGCGCTCGTGTTCACCTATGGCACCACGATCCACGCGCTGAAGGATCGCGGGCAACTCAAGGCTGGCGAAACGCTGCTGGTCCTGGGCGCGGCGGGCGGCATCGGCCTGTCTGCGATCGAGATCGGCAAGGCGCTTGGCGCCACGGTCGTCGCCGCCGTTTCCAGCGCGGAAAAGGCCGCCGCCGCGCGCCAGGCCGGGGCCGACAGCACGGTGATCTATCCATCAGGCCCCTTGGACAAGGCCGCGTCCAAGGCACTGGCCGAAACGTTCAAGGCGGCCGTGGGCCCACACGGCGCGCATGTGATCTACGATCCCGTGGGTGGCGACTATGCCGAGCCGGCGCTCCGCAGCATTGCCTGGGAAGGTCGCTACCTCGTCACCGGCTTCCCGGCGGGGATACCGCATTTGCCGCTCAACCTGACGCTGTTGAAAGCCTGCGACGTGCGCGGCGTTTTCTGGGGCGGCTTCGTTTCCCGCGAACCGGAACGCCATCGCGCCCATGTGCGCGAACTGCTGCACTGGTGGCAGAACGGACAGATCAAGCCACGGATCGACCGCGTCTTCCCCCTCGCCGAAGGCGGCGCCGCGATCGCGCGGCTGGCCAACCGTTCGGCCATCGGCAAGGTCGTCGTGAGACTGTCGCAGGACGACTAGGGTCTGTAGACGAATGCGATGCCCGGAAACGCCAGTTGCGGCCATGCTGGCGTTTTACACAACGCAGAACAGCTGGACCCCGGATCAAGTCCGGGGTGACGATAAGTACATATATTCTCACAAATTCTTCGTCACCCCGGACTTGGTCCGGGGTCCAGCTTGATAACTTGCACCTCGGCTGCCGTCATCGCGCATGCGGCAGCCAGCCGCCACTTTCGGTCGTTCCCGAAGCGCTGGATTTGTCCACGCGGGCTGGGCGCCGCGCCGGGGTTGCCCCGCCAGTGAGACTTCTCGCTGCTGCTGCTGCCTTCCGTCGGGCAAGCAGCAGCGAGCAGTATCGATCAGGCCTGGCCCGCCGGCTGGCCGGCTGGAACTTCGGCCACCTTGGCGTCCTTGAACAGGGCGTCATACTTGGTTTCTAGGTTCTTGAACTCGGTCCCGCAGATTTTGTCCCACCAGCGGAAATACAATCCATAGTTTCCGCGGACCATCTGGTGATGCATGTAGTGATGCATCGCGGTGTTCTTCCACTTCAGCACCGGAACCTTGAGCCACCAGGACGGATAGACCTCATAACCAAGGTGGCCGATCACGTTCAACGCCAGCTGGCCCAGCCCCCAGACCACCGGGATCGAAACGTGCCACGGCAAGAGGAGAAACAAGGGGAGCATGGCCACCGCCGCGCCTGCTTCACCCAGCGCCTCCAGCGGGTGGAAGTGGAACGCCGAGTAAGGCGTCGGGTCGGTGCTCTCGTGGTGAACCTTGTGCACCCGATCATACAGCTTCGGGTGATGCATGATGCGATGCATCCAATAGAAATACGCATCGTGGATCACAAACACAAAGAACAGGATCATCGCGTAATAGGCCCACCCGTGGGTGGCGATGTCGCTATAGCTGTTTTTTTCCGATGCCGGGACGAGAAACGCCGTCCAGATATCGACAGCAATGAAAATCACCTGCGTGCAGGTACTGAACAGCGCCTCGCGAAACACCTGGCTGGGCTTGGGCCAAGGCTTGCGCGACAGCTTGCGTTTCTTCAGGGGCTTGTCGAGCAGCACCCAGAACACCACGAAGAAGGTAGTCGCAAAGGCGATGTACTTCGCGGTTTCACTAAAGAAGATCTGCACCTGCTCGTTGGCTTCCGAGCCGAGCAGGGGATTGATGACGGTGGCCAGCAAGGCTGCGCCGGCGCCGCCCAATCCGATCCAGATCGGCGTGCGTGTCGACTTTATCGGGCCTTCTCTTGTCGCCATGGGATTTCCTCGCGTTGAGCCGGCCCGCCGTACCGAGCTTCAATGGAGGAAATGTGGAGGGAAGTTGGAGCGCGCGTGGCGAAGGCCAATGCGTGGCGACGCCCACAAGGACGCCGCCCGCATCGGCAATCACAGACGGACCAGTCCGTGCCGCGCCAGCATCGCATGCGGCTGTGCATTGCGCCCCCGGAACGCGCGAAAGCTTTCCGCTGCTGAACGGCTGGCACCCCGCGCGAGGATGTCGTCGCGCAGCTTTTCCGCCGTGGCGCGATCGATCGTGCCGGCCTCGACAAAGCGTTGGAACCCGTCGGCAGCCAGCACTTCTGCCCAGAGATAGCTGTAATAGCCAGATGCATAGGCGCCCGCGAATATATGGGTGAAGGCATGCGGGAAGCGGTGCCAGGCCGGTGGATGCACCACGGCCACCTCGTCGCGCACCGCCGCGATCACCTCGATCGGGTCGCTTCCCAGCGTTCCGAGATGCAGGAACAGGTCGAACAGCGCCAATTCGACCTGGCGCACGATGAACATGCCCGACAGGAAATGACGCGCGGCAACAAGCGTGTCGAACACCGCATCGGGCAACGACGCACCGGTTTCATGGTGGCCCGACATGTCGCGCAGCGTGGCGCGGTCCCACGCAAAATCCTCCATCAACTGGCTGGGCAGTTCGATTGCATCCCACTCGAACCCGTTGGTGCCGGCAATGTTGGGGCGGTCAACGCGCGTGAACAGGTGATGCAGGCAATGCCCGGTCTCGTGCAGGAAGGTGACAACCTCCTTGTGGCTGAGCAGCGAAGGCGCATCGTGCGTCTTCGGCGCGAAGTTGCAGACGAGGTAGGCAACCGGCACGCGCCGGACATTGCCGTCGTTCAGCCGGGGCCGCGCCTGCGCCATCCAGGCGCCACCGCGCTTGCCCGGGCGGGCATGCAGATCGACATAGACGCCCGCGAAGACCGTCCCTTGTTCGTCGGCTACATCGTAATAGCATGCATCGGGATGATAGACGGCAATGTCGGGCCGCGCAGTCAGGCGAATGCCGAACAAGCGGTAGAGCAGCCGCTGCCAGCCCGCGACGACGCGCTCCACCGGGAAATGGGCGCGCACCTGCTGCTCGTCGATCGCATACTGCGCCTCGCGCATTCGCTCGCCGACATAAGCGATGTCCCACGGTTGCAGGTCGGCGATGCCCAGATATGCCGCCGCATAGCCGGCCAGCGCAGCGATCTCTGCCGTTGCGGCAGGTTTCGCGCGGTCAGCAAGATCACGAAGGAAAGCAATGACCTCGCCCGCGCCCGGCGCCATCTTGGTGGCAAGCGACCATTCGACCGGGTCGGAAAAGCCGAGCAGCCGGGCAGCCTCGTGGCGCCGCACAAGGATATCGGCGATCCGCTGCGAATTGTCGAACTGCCCGGCATGGGGCCCCTGATCAGAGGCGCGCGTGCCGGCGGCGGCATAGACCCGCTCGCGCAGGTCGCGGTTTGCCGCGAAAGTCAGGACGGCGCTGACACTCGGCATCTGCAGCGTGACGACCCACCCCGAAAGGCCCTTGGCCCGCGCCGCCTCGGCGAACATCGCCTTGTCCGTATCTGCAAGCCCGGCGAGCAGCGCTTCGTCCGTGATATGTTCAAACCAGGCGTCGGTGGCATCGAGCACGGCATTGCCGAACGCGGTCGAGAGCTGCGACAGTTCCACCGAAAGCGCGGCAAAGCGGGCGCGATCCTGAGGCGGAAGGGCCACGCCGGCGAGTGTGAAGTCGCGAACCCTGTGCAGCACGGCGGCGCGATCCGCAGCGGCAAGCCCGGCAAACTCGCCGGTCCGGGTCAGCGCGACCAGCACAGCATAGAGCGCCTCGTTCTGCATGACCTGGAGGTGGTTTTCCACCAGCAGCACTTCGCCAGCAGCATAGGCCGCGCGTAGATCGGGCGTGTCGGCAACGCCGTGAAGATGCGACACGGCAGACCAGATGCCCGCAATCGCCGTGTCGGCGCGTTCCAATGGCATCCATGCTTCGGCAAATCGGGTCGGCCGGGTCTCGACGATCCTGGCAACCACTGCGCGGTGTTCGGCAATCGCCCGGTCAAGCGCGGGTACGATGTGCTCAGGTCGGATATCCTCAAAACGCGGCAGTGCCAGCGTGTCGAGCAGCGGGTTCGGTGTCATCGATGTCCCTTTCAGACCGTCAGGCCGGGGTCGGCGCCGTCGGCTGCGATCGCATGGCTGTTGTGCCCGGCCAGGTAGCGCTCGGCTTCCAGTGCAGCCATGCAGCCCATGCCGGCAGACGTAACGGCCTGGCGGAACTGCTTGTCCTGCACATCACCCGCCGCAAACACACCGGGCACGCTGGTTGCGGTGGAACCGGGGGTGACGAGGATGTAGCCCTCCTCGTCCATGTGCAGTTGCCCCTGGAAGAGGGCAGTGGCCGGATCGTGGCCGATCGCGACAAACAGCCCATGCACCGCCAGCTGCGATACCGCGCCATCACGCGTGTCGCGCAGGGCCACGCCGGTTACACCAGCGCTGTTGCCCAGCACCTCGGCCACTTCAGCGTTCCACACCATCTCGATCCTGGGATTGGCATGAAGGCGCGCCTGGTTGGTCCGATCGGCCCGCAAGGTGTCGCGGCGGTGGATCAGATAGACCTTCTCGGCGAAATTGGTCAGGTACAGTGCTTCCTCGACCGCCGTATTGCCGCCGCCGACGACCGCGCAAATCCGCCCCCGGTAAAAGAATCCGTCGCACGTCGCGCAGGCCGATACGCCGCGCCCGCGAAATTCGGTCTCGCTGCCCAGCCCCAGCCAGCGCGCTGACGCACCAGTGGCGATGACGATCGTGTCAGCGGTATAGTGTACGCCGCCATCACCGATTGCCAGGAACGGCGCCCGCCCCAGATCGACCTTGACGATGACGTCGCCGACCACGTCGACCCCCGCGTGGCGCACCTGCTCACCCATCCGCGCCATCAGATCGGGACCGAGCACGCTGGCGTCGCCCGGCCAGTTCTCGACATCGGTGGTGATGGTCAATTGCCCACCGGGCTGCGGCCCTTCGACCAGCGTGGGCGCCAGTGCCGCCCGCGCGGCGTAGATGGCCGCAGTATATCCTGCCGGGCCAGAGCCGATGATCAAGACCTTGCTGTGCCGGCTGTCTACCTCGGCGACCCCCGCGATTTCGCGTTCCAGCGTCATTGCGCCGCAAGCCGTGTTGCGGCGATCGGTGCCTGTTCCATCAGTTCGATCGCCTTCCAGGCCAGGGCCCGATATCGCGCGCTCGATTCCTCCATGAGATCCAGCCGCACGCGAAATTGCTCTGCCAGCGCCGGATGATCGGCATCCAGGATCGCCAGCACGCGGTCGAGCCCGGAGAGTTCGGCCTTGTATCCGTCGGTCTCTGCCTGCTGGCGAATATGGAAGACGCGACTCTCGTTTTCCTCGGTCCAGCCAGCCTCGGACAGGGACAGATGGAGTTCGGCGGTGCCCAGCCCGTTCAGCGTGTCGCGCAGCACGGTCCGCATGGTGCCCGGCCAAGCCGCAGCTTCCACGACCTGTGCGGCCCGGCGTTCCAGCGCCGCTTCATCGACAGCATCCGTCGCAGCCACGGCGGCGAGGCGCGCGGCTTTCCACGTCTTGCGATCGGGTTCGTCGCCGTCGATCGCGCAGCGGTGCAGCGCCATGATCGCCTGCCGGCTCTGCTCGACATCGGGATATCGTTCAGTCAGCTTCACCAGGTCCGCGTTGGCGAGCAGGTCAAGCACGAGCTGCGAAACGATCGTCGTAAGATCCGCGCCCACCGGTGTCCGCTCTAGCCAGGCTAGCGCGAAACGCACCGCCTCAGGCTGCGGACGAAAGCCGTTGACCAGCATCGGCAGGGTCTCAGCCAAGGCAAGCGGGTATCCCAGCCGCTCGGCATAGGCGGGGGTATCATCGGCCTCGACGACCGCACCGATAACGTTCGCGTTTCCGTTTTCCCAGGCCGGGAAATAGACGAAGCTACCCGCTGCGACATGCCGCTGCAGGCGATCGAGCGCCTGCGCCTTGACCTGGGGGTCGCCGTGAAACGCAATCACCGCCACTTACTCTGCCCCCACATGCGCATCGACAAAGGCGTCGAGGCGGCTGCGCGACAGGGTGCCAAACGTCCGCGCGGTTTCCGCCCCGTCCTTCACGATCATCAGCAGCGGAATACCGCGCACTTCGAAACGTTCGGCCAGGCCGGGATTGGCCTCGATATCGACCTTCACGATCTCCATCTCTTCGGCATATTCCTCGGCTATCTCGTCGAGCGTCGGAGCGAGCGCCTTGCACGGCGCGCACCAGGGCGCCCAGAAATCGACCAGCACGGGCTTGTCGCTGTTCATGACGATCTCGTCGAAATCCTGCTCGTTGGCATTGCGCATGAAGTGATCCTTTCGGGGGGAAATAAGGTCAGCCGGCTTGCCCACCGACCATCATCCGGTCGATGCGCAGCGTAGGTTGGCCGACACTGACATGCAGCGACTGGCCCTGTTTGCCGCAGGTCGCCATGCCGCTGTCGAGCGCGAGGTCATTGCCGACCATCGAGACGTGGCGCAGCGCCTCATGACCCACGCCGATCAACGTGGCGCCGCGCAAGGGCGCAACCAACCGGCCCTTTTCGACCAGCCAGGCCTCGATCGTGGTGAAGTTGAACCGACCGGTGACAATGTCGACCTGCCCGCCATCGAATTCGGTGGCGTAGATCCCGCGATCGATCGAGGCGATGATGTCCGTCGGGTCCGCATGGCCGTTCGCCAGAAACGTGTTGGTCATGCGCGGCAGCGGCAAGTGCGCATAGGATTGGCGGCGGCCATTCCCGGTCGAGCGGGCATTCATCAGCCCGGCATTGAGCCGGTCCTGCATCAGCCCGGTCAACACGCCGTCGTCCACCAGCACGGTGCGATCGGGCACGGTGCCTTCGTCGTCGATGCCGAGTGACCCCAGACGCCCTGGGATGCCGCCGTCATCGATCACGGTCACGCCGGGCGCGGCGATCCGCTCGCCCATCTTGCCGTCGAAGGCAGAGAGATGCTTGCGATGGTGATCGCCCTCCAGACCGTGCCCCACCGCCTCGTGAAACAGCACACCGGGATAGCCCGGCCCCAGCACGATCGGCATTTCGCCAACGGGCGCCGGGATGGCCTCGAGATTGTTGAGCGCCATACGCGTCGCCGTCGCGACCATGGCGTCGATCGCGGCGGCATCGAAGCCATCGAGCCCCGCCCGCCGTCCCAGGCCCGCCTGCCCGCGTGCGCGGCGGCCACCCTGCTCCGCGATCACGATCATTGACAGGATGGTCATCGGCCGAACATCACCCGCCAGCAGGCCATCGGCATCTGCAACCAGCACCGTCGTGTCGGTCAAACGGACATTGGCATCGACCCGCACGATGCGATGATCCTGGCCACGGGCGCGTTCGTCGATCCGCTCCAGAATGGCGATCCAGGCAGTGGCGTCCGTAACCGCGACAGGATCGAGCGCGGGATAGAGCGTATGGCCGGCGGTGCGGCGGCTGAGTGCGACACCTGGTGAATGGCGCTGAGCATCGCCGCCAGGCGCCAGCGTTCTTACCGCACGCGCCGTATCGAGCAGCGCGCCCGGGCGGATATCGGCCGAATGGGCAAAGCGCACCTCGCCCCGGTGGACCGTTCGCGCGCCTACCCCCTGCCGCATCGCAAACATACCCTGGGACACGCGGCCACCTTCAAGCTGCCAACTGCGCGTGCTGCTTGCTTCGAAATAGAGATCGGCCAGATCGGCGCCACCGCCAGCCAGCTCGCCCAGCGCGCGGCCGATCGCCGCCTCGTCCAGCCCGGCCGGTTCGAACAACCGCGCCCGCGCGCGGTCGAGCGCAATGTCGCCGCCGTTCATGCCCTGCCCCCCAATTGCATGTCGTCGATCAGGATAGAGCCGGTACGGATCGCCCCGATCCGCGCCACGTCGCGCCCGACCGTGCGAATGGCGGCCAGCATGGCAGGAACAGTGCCCGCAAGCGTCACGTCGGTGACGGCATGGACAATTTCGCCGCCCTCGACCCAGAAGCCACGCACTGCCTGCGTCCAGTTGCCGCTGGCAGGATCGGTCTTGCCGCCCTGGAAGTGGGTGACGACCAGCCCGCTGCCCAGCATTCG
>NZ_KE148435.1:73022-82109 GCF_000410615.1 Novosphingobium sp. B-7
TGCCCGTCGATGCCATTCCCAGCTTGCGGCCGGAAAAGCTTGACAGGAACAAGCCCTCGACAACACCCGATCGCAGGATCGCGCGCGAGGAGCCGGCGATCCCCTCGCTATCGAAGCCGCCGCTTGCCAGCCCCAAAGGTTCGAACGGATCTTCGCGCAGGTCCAGATGCGCGGCGGCTACGCAGCGCCCCACCGGGTCTGGCAGGAAGCTCATGCGCCGATATTGCGACGCCCCGTTCAGCGCGCCAGCCACGATGTCGATCAGGGTTGCGGCCGTGCGCGGGTCGAACAACACCGCGCAACGGCGGCTGCCCATGGCCCGCGCACCCAGTGCCCGGCGCGCGCGCGCCGCCGCGTCGCGCGCCAGCGTTTCGGGCGCGATCAGGGCCTCAATCCGCCGTTCCTGCGACTGGCAGAAATCGGAAATGCTGCCACCATCGTCCTGCGCCAGCATCACCGTCCAGCGCGCATCGTTGGAGCGCAATGCAGTGCGACAGAACCCGTCGCTGGTCGCCAGGGCCCACAGGCCCTCGGTGGCCAAGGCCACGGACTCCCCGGCGCGCAGCCGGCTGTCCGACGCAGCGATTTCGGCGGTAATCCGGTCCAGCGCGCGCGCTGCTTCCAGCGTCGCCTGGGCACTGCGCGGGCTGTCGCCATAGAGCAACGGCGCGGGGCCGGCAAAGGCCAGGCGATCGGCCGGCGGCAGATCGGCATCGGGATCGGGCTGGACATGCGCGGCGATCAGCATCGCCTCTTCCACCACGCGGTCGATCGCCGCCCGGTCGAATCCCGCGGTCGAGGCCGATCCCCGGCGGCCATTGTGAAACACGGTCAAGCCAAGGCTCTGGCTGCCGCTGCGCTCGGCCATCTCGATCTCGCCATCGCGCACTGCCGTCTTGGCGATGCCCTCATGCCGAACCGAGGCGCGCGCCCGCGCGCCGCGCTTGGCCGCCTGTTCGACCGCCCACTGCGCGGCATCGCGCAAGGCCGCCTCATCGTGGGTCAACAAAGCGGTCATGCCGCGCCCTCAACCCGCGCAAAGCTGGCATGGCCATGATGCAGGGTCAGGCGGTGGGTGTGATAGGCCGCCAACCGCTCGTTATGGACGACGCTGACGATGGTCGCGTGCGGCATCGCATCCAGGACTGCTTGATAGAAATACGCTGCATTGTCTGCGTCCAGCGCGCTCGTCGCCTCGTCCAGCACCAGCAGGCTGGGCCGCTGCAGCAGGATGCGGGCAAGCGCCACGCGCTGCTGCTCCCCTGGCGACAGTTCGTCCTGCCACATGCGCAGCGCGTGCATGTCCGCGACATGGGCGTCGAGCCGCACGCGTTCGAGCAATGCCGCGATGGTCGCATCGTTATGATCTTCCGACCGATCGGGAAAGCAGATCGCGTTCTTGAGCGTGCCGAGCGGGAGGTAGAGCCGCTGCGGCACCAGCATCGCCGTGCCGCGCCGGGTCATCGCCACCTGGCCCGTCCCGTCGGGCCAGAGGCCAGCCAT
Source organism: Novosphingobium sp. B-7 (assembly GCF_000410615.1). Taxonomy (NCBI): domain Bacteria; kingdom Pseudomonadati; phylum Pseudomonadota; class Alphaproteobacteria; order Sphingomonadales; family Sphingomonadaceae; genus Novosphingobium; species Novosphingobium sp. B-7. Next base: position 74,526 of record NZ_KE148435.1, read on the forward strand.
GGCGCGCAGCAGCGTGGTCTTGCCCGTACCCGAAGGCCCTTCGATCACCCAGCGCTCGCCGTCGCGGATCGTCCAGTCCGCCACCGACAGCAGGGGCTCCCCATTCGGGCGGCGCAGCATCAAGCCGGTTGCGCTGATGGCCACGCCATCCGGCGTGCCGCCCGGCGCAAAGCCGATGCCGCGCGGGCGTTCGTGATCGATCGCGTCGTCCAGGGCCTTCAAGCGGTTGAAGTTGGCGATCTGGCGTGCGATGCCCGGATAGCCGAGAACGATATAAGACAAGTTGCTGGAAAACTGTGTAAAGGCATCGCGGGCGGCCTGCACCTGTCCGAACGTAATGGCGCCAGCGAAATACTTGGGCACTGTCAGGAACAGCGGCACGATCGCCATGACCTGCTGATAAATGCTCTGCCCCGCCTGCAACCCGGCATTGGCCAGCATCAGCCGATACCAGTTGCGCCTGATGTTGGCGAAGGTCTGGCGAAGGCCGTGCAGTTCGATGCCCTGGGCGCCTGAAAAGGCGATCTGTTCGCTGTTGCGCCGGACGTGGAGCAGTTCGCTGCGGAAATCGGCATCGTAATGCTGCTCCCGCATGCGCCGCCGGACAAACGGCTTGCCGATCCAGGCGATAAGCACCGTGCCGAACAGGACATAGCCGATGGCGAACCAGACAAGGTCGCCACCGGGCAGCGGGATGCGGTAGCCAAACAAGGGAATGGCAAGCGGTCTCGCCGTCTGCACCAATATGGCGGCAAACGCGATCGCCCGCACGAGGCTGAACACCAGCGAAACCAGGATGCTGAGCGGGGACGTGCCATAGATCAGGCCCATGGAGGTGAATTCCTTCACATCCTCGGCGATGCGCTGGTCGGGATTGTCGATCATCCGCAGCCGCTCGATCTCGTAAAAGCGATCGCGCGCGAACCAGCGGCCCAGATACCAGTTCGTCAGCCATTGCCGCCACCGGATCGACAGCGTCCAGCCGACGATATTGTGGGCAGTCGCCGTGCCGATCTGAATTGCAATGATGGTCGCGAAAGCAAGAACCAGCGACAGGAACAGCCCACCCTGGCGCTGCTCGATCGCATCATAGAAGTGGCGCTGCCATTGGTTGGCCAGCAACAGCGCATAGGTCGTGCCTACTTCGATCGCGCAATAGCACGCCACCAGAAACCACGCCCATTTCCAATCGTCGGACACGAAGTATCGCGTGGTCAACCGCCACGCGTGGGCCCAGCGCTCCCGTGCCGGTTGGTTGGACTGGAGGCCCGCTTCGCGGCGGGCCTCCTCGACATTGGCAGGCGGTGGCATCATCGCTCGATTATACCCAGTCAGAAAAGGCGCTTGGAAATGCTGAGACGCACCGTGCGCGGCTCGCCCACCGGCACGTAGGTATAGACCGAGGCCGAGCCGTAGTTCCGCCGATCGAAGACGTTGCGGACGCCCAGATTGAGGTTGAAACCCTTGAAGCTCAGGAACACGTTGGCGTCCACCTGCCGCGACGCCGGCACGACATATTGTCCCAGCAGATTGGCAAAGGAACTTGATCGTCCGTACAGGCCCGCCGCCACACCGCCGCTGAGGTCGTCCGAAAGCTTTGTCCGATAGGTCGAATAGACGCTGTAGGTATCGCGCGGTTGCTGCGCGACGACGGTCTGCAGGGCGTTGGTCGTCAACAGCTTGTAATTGGTGCGGGTCAACGATGCCAGCACCGTCCACCCCCGCAACAGCTGTCCGGCAATGTTCAGGTCCACGCCGCGGCCGCGCTGGCCCGGTCCGGGCAACAGGTTGGTGGGGTCAGCCGGATCCCGAATGATGATGTTATCCTGCTGGATATCGAAATACGACGCGTTGATCGTCGCACGCTTGTGGAAGAGATCGAGCTTGATGCCCGCTTCCTTGTTGGTGGTGATCACATTGGGCAGGATGCTGCCGTCCTTGGCCGCGGTGAACGTGGCCTGCTCGCCGCGCGCGTAATTGGCAAAGATCGAAAGGTCAGGGGTGGCATCCAGGATAATGCCGGCACTGGGCGAGGTGCCGTTCTTGCGCTGCATCAGCACGGGGGAAGGCCCGGCAAAGAACGTCTGTGACGTAGTCTCGAACCAGTTCTTGCGCACGCCGCCGAGAATCTTGAGCTTCCAGAACTCGATCAGGGCCTGGCCATAGACGCCGTTCTGCTTGCCGCCGCTGATAAGTTGCAAGTTGCCGAACGAGGACCACGGGATCACGACCAAGGGAGTATTGGCGCCCAGTGATGGGTTGGTGGCGCGGTTATAGACCAGCCCGCTGCGCTGCGCGGCCGAACCATCGCTGTAGTTGTAGCCAAGGTTGAAATTGGCTTTCAGGCCCTTGGCAGGCTGAGTCTTGATGCGCAGGAAGGTGTCCAGCGCGTTGGACGAGCCATCCTGCTGCGACCCTTGGGTGTCAGCTATCAACGCGCCCTGGCGGCTGTAGCCGACGCTGGCGGCCCGGGTCGTTAACAGGGTATCATCGTGCGATCCACGCGCGACGAGGTCGATGCCGGGCACGAGTTGCCGCGTCGCCTCGAAGTAATAGCGGTTGGTGTTGATCTTGATGCCCTGGTTGGCCGCGTAGATCGGCCGGGACGGGTCGCGATCGATGAGTTGCCGCGTCTTGTTGTCGAACAGCGTGAACGCGCCAATACCGCTCGTCGCCTCGTTGATGCTGACACCAATGATGATGTCGGTCAGGCGGTCCTTGTAGCGTAGCGAAGGCGCAACCAGCCAACTCTTGTCACCGGTATAGCCGCCATAGTTATGATCCATCGTCTGCGCGCTGGCGATGAAGCGCGCCGACAGCTTCTTATCGGCGGTGATCGCATTATTGCCATCGACCACGCCGCGCACCAGCCCGAACGACCCGGTATCAAGGCTGACGGCAAGGCGCTGCTCGGCGCTGGGCTTTTTCGTCACCACGTTGACGTTGCCGCCCAGGTTCCCAAAGCCGGCCATCAGCGCATCAGGGCCTTTCAGGATTTCGACCCGCTCGATATTGGCGACCGGCTGATCCGCACCCGCGCTGACACCGTATTGCGATGTCGTCGATAGGCCATTGACCAGGCCCGCGGCGGAAAAACCGCGGATCGTATAGCTGGCGCCGCTGTTCGGGCTGTTGGACAGCACCGAAACACTGCCGGCATTGCGCAGAATATCGGTGATGTTGAGGGCCTGCTGCTCCTCGATCGTCTTGGCGGTAATGACCTGGGTGTTGCGCGGTTGATTGCGCAGGCCCAGGCCGTTGCGATCGGACGTGGTCGCCTGGCGGACGAGCACGCTCGTTTCCGCCTCGTCACGCAGGGCGGTAACGATGATGTCGTTGGCGACAACCAGCCCTTCCTGTGACCCCGGCATGACCACAAGGTGGCTGCCCTTGATCGCCGCCTGGACCGCGTGTTGCGCATCCGTCGCACCGCGTATCGGCCGCGAGGTCAGGCCCTTGACCGCATCGGGATCGTAATTGATCGGCTCACCCGTTCGCGCTGCAATCGCCTGAAGCGCTTCGGCCATCGGCATTGCTGGCAGGTCGATGGCCGTGCTGGCCTGCGCACCTTGCGCCGACGCAGTCGAAGGCATTGCGGCGCCCCCCAGCGCGAGAATACCCAGGCTTGCGGCGCTCAAAAGACAACGGCGTTTAGCAGTCATGTGCACGATGCAACTCCCTCCCCCCACGGTCGAGCGCCATCCCCAGACGGGCGCAGTTGCCCGTCCGGTGAACCCAAGACCCTGTGACAAAAAACGGACTCGCCTTACGGCGAAAGATCAGTCGCTTCCCGATCGGGTGCGACCGCGGCCGTCCTCCTGCGCGACGGCATTCCCTGTCTTCGCGCCCTTGGCACCAGCGGGATTTTGCTGTCGAAGCCGAAGCTATGCGTCCCTTGGGTTACACGCAAATTCGAAGTGTTCATGCCGGGCATGAACACGTTCAATGGCCATCTCTGGCCCTGACGTTGGCTGAAAACAGTGCGACGTAGGCCTCGATCTGGGCCACGAACCAGGCGAGCATGGGATCCCGTCGCCGATAGGCTGGCCATTGCGCCACGGTCACGACGCCTTCCTGCACGAATGGCGCCGCGACGGCCCTGACCGGCATGATCGAAGCGAAGTACTGAAACAGCCAACTGCTGCCGGTCGCCAACAGATCGCTGCCGATGATGATCCCCGGCAGGGCAGCCTGCGAACTGGTGCGCATCGCAATGCGACGTGCTTTGAGCAGGTCGGCCGTGCTCCGATCGACCGTCATGGTCAGCATCCGCTCGTCGCCGGCGATGACGTGGCGCGCGCCGCGATACTGGGCCTCGTCTATGTCGAACCGGTCGGCAAGTTCGGAATGGCCCGTCCATATCAGACAGGAAATATATTCCGTAAGGATGGGGAGCGTTTCCAGGTCGGGCAATGCCAGTTCCGCCGGCAGCAACAGCAAGTCGGCGCCACGATCCAGGGCGCGTTGCGGCACATCGATATCCAGCGGAACGATGTTGATCGCGAGGCCGGGAGCGGCCGCCAACAGGCGCTGGACCACAGGGCCAAGCAACATCTGCTCGACCACGTCGGATGCGGCAACGGTGATCGTACCCGTGCTGGTCGACGGATCAAACGACAATGCGAAGTTGAGTGTCCCGTCCACATCGCGCAACACGCGGCGAACCTCGCTACGCAGCGCCATGCCGAGGGAAGTCAATTGCTGGTCCCCACCCGCATGATGAATGACGAGGTCATCGCCGAAATGGTCGCGCAGGCGGCGCAGCGCATGGCTCATGGCAGACTGGCTGAGCCTTACCCGTCGCCCCGCCTCGGTCAGCGTCGGCGCATGAAGAATCGCGTCGAGCGGATAAAGCAGGTTGAGGTTGAGGCGATGAACCGGGGGCTCCGGGGTCTCGGCCGGGCTACGGCCCCTGTCCCCCCTGGGTTTATCGATGCGCAAGTTAGCCAGTCCTTCGTACCTTCCCTTCGGCGCCGCAGCAGGCGAAGCGGGTTGAACGCCTCGCGTCTGCCACAGGCTTGGGATTGCGCGTCACTGTGCCATATCGGCCCTGGGCGCGAAAGCGCTGGCACGCTACCGCGCACACGCCCCTTGCCCCCAGCCGACACAGCATCGGGGATCCCAAAAAGGCCACCGCCAGCGCAGGAGACCGCTATTCGGCGACCACCGGCAGCACCACCGCGCTGGCCTTATCGCCGCCGAACCACACGCTCTGCGTTGCCTTGCGATAGTCGCCGGGCTTGGCAAACATGATATTGGGCACAAAGGTTTGCGGGTTGCGGTCATAGAGCGGGAACAGCGTGGACTGCACCTGCACCTTGAGCTTGTGGCCCGGCAGGAACACGTGGTTCACGTTGGGCAGCGCCCAATGATAGTGCACCACCTGCCCCGGCTTGAGCGCCGCAGGCTTGGCAAAGCTTTGCGCATAGCGACCGCGGAAGATCTCGATGCCGATCGGCAGTTCGTATCCCGCCATCGACGGGCGCCCGCCCTGGTCGGCGGCCTCGGGCACATCGTTGGGATGGACGTCGATCAGCTTGACCACCCAGTCGCTGTCGGTGCCGGTTGTGGCGGCATAGAGGTCCACCTCGGGCGCGCCCATGATGTGCACCGGCTTGTCGAGCGTGGCGGTCTGCCATTCGGCCACGTCCGGCCGGCCGGAGACAAAGCGCTGGTCGTGCACCAGCCAGGGCTTCCACTGCGCGCCATCGTCCATGTCGACCGGGCGCGGAATGAACGGCACGGGATGGGCCGGATCGCTGACATAATCGTCGTGCCCGGCCGCCGCGGGCTTGGCAAAGCCGGCACTGCCATTGGCCCCCAGATAGAGCGCCTGGCCCGCACCCATCGGCCAGCGCGGGCTTTCCTGCCACTGGTTGATGCCGGTGGCATACGTCAACACTGGCGGCGTGTGCGGATCGGGCGCATCCTTGAGCCAGTGATCGAAGAAGGGCTTCAGATACTTCACGCGCCATTCGTGCGCGGTGTCACCAGTGAAATCGAGCGCGCCCAGGCTCGATCCGCCGTGGTTGGCGCCCGAATGGCGCCACGGGCCGATCACCAGGGTGACCATGTCGTTGTTCTTGTCCTTGGGCTCCAGCGCGCGATAGACGGCGGGCGCGCCATAGCTGTCTTCCTGGTCCCACTGCCCCACTTCGAGCATGGTCGGCACGGTCAAAGGCCGGGCAGCCAGCCACTTGTCGACCGCCTGCTCTGACCAGAACGGAGTGTAAGCGGGGTTTTCCAGCCACTTGCGCACGCCCGGAACCTGGCTGATGCCCAGCTTGGCGGCAAAATCACCCACCGATCCCGCTTCCAGCCAGCGGGTGTAATCATCCCCCTTGCCCAGCGCGAAATCGCCGCCGCCATCGCCCTTGTTGACCACCTGCGTGGTGGCATAGCTCAACGAGGTAACGCGGAACGCGCCATTGTGGAACCAGTCATCCCCCATCCAGCCATCGACCATCGGGCTTTCCGGCACGGCGGCCTTCAATGCGGGATGCGGATTGATTTCGGCCATCAGCGTGGTGAAACCGAGGTAGGACGAGCCGATCACGCCCACCTTGCCGTTGGTTTCCGGCACGTTTTTCACCAACCAGTCGATCGTGTCATAGGCATCGGTCGATTCATCGATGCCGGTATTGTTGAGCGGCCCGGCGATCGGCCGGTTCATGATATAGGTGCCTTCGGAACGGTGCATGCCGCGAATGTCCTGATAGACGCGGATATAGCCGTCTTCGGCAAATTCGGCGTCCATCGTTTCCAGGATATCGACGATGCGCTGGCTCGCCACGCGGTGTGTCGATCCCCAGGCGTCATAGGGCGTGCGCGAGAGCAGGATCGGGCCGCCGCGCGTGCCCCTCTTCATCACGATCACGGTATAGAGCTTGGTGCCATCGCGCATCGGCACCATCGCTTCGCGCCGGATGAAATCGGCCGAGGGCAGCACCTGGTCAAAATGCGCGATCACATCGGGCGTCATCGGCGTGACGGGGGCATCGGCCGCCGGGGCGGCGCCTTGCGCCAGGGCAGGGCCGGCGATGGCGAGCGAAAACAGGGAAGCCGTTGCCAATGACAGGAATGCGCGCATGGGGGTGCAACTTTCGAACAGCAGGAAGGCGCGCAGGGTGGTTGCGCGGGAAACCTTACTACCGCGCGATCGCGCAAAGACAAACGGACATTGGCCAGCGCTTCACGCCGCGCTGGCCAGGGCCTCCCACCCGCGCTGGCTGCGCCAATCGGGCGCCAGGTCGGCAAAGCGTGACAGGGCGAGCTTGTCGATCTCGGCAAAGCTGACCTGCCCGTCGATCACCAGATCGCGGATGGCATGGCCCGAAGCCGGCGACAGGCCAAAGCCGACGCCCGACATCGTGGCGATCGTGACGTTTTCGGGGTGAGTCAGCCGGTCGATGATCGGGCGCCCATCCGGCGTGTTCTCGATGATGCCCGACCACGAGCGGATCACGTTGAGATGTGCGGCGCCCGGCAGCAGTTCGGCCACGCGCCGCGCCAGGTTGCGCGCCAGCGGCGTCGATGGGCGCGCGGTGGGGCCGGCAGGATCGGTATCAAGCCATTCGTGCGGCC